>DMBA01000246.1 GCA_003446315.1 Ruminococcus sp.
GGGCAAACATGCACGATCAACTATCGGGCATCAAGCCCGATTTACATTGACTCAGAGCGTATGATTGCTTATAACGACAGCGGTGTTAATCAAACACAATATACAGCAGGGCTATTCCCATTCTTAGCGCCGGGGATGAACCTGCTAAGCGTTGTGCACAGCAGCGGCATTGCATCCGCAGCATCGCTGACCGTCAAAGGAAACTGGAGGGATTACTGATATGGCAACGGTAAATGTATCGAGCTGGACAGAGTTTGCGCAGGCTGTCGGCGTTTCCGGGGATACAGTTGTGCTTCCCAATAAAGCGGAATGGGACATGAATGAGATATACCCGGAAGGATACACCGGCAATATCACTGTAAACTGCTCAGAGATAGACGGCAACGATTCAACAATCAGGAATCTGCATATGTTCGGCTCTTTTATACTCGGCTCTGCATCTGCTGAACATACAATCCGGAATCTTTCACTCACAAATTTTGTTGCTGAGACAACCACAAACGCATTTTTTCAGTGGGCTTACGGCTCTGGAAGAAAGACATTGACTTTTTCGGGCTGCATTTTATCTGGTCTGTGCGGTACGAAGCCGGAAAGACTGGCGCAAAAAGATGATACTCATGTTCTAAAATTTAGCCGGTGCAGCACGAACATCAGCTTCACTACATCTGCAAACACATTTGGTATTTTCCCAGTAACAGAGGCAAAATATTGCAGATTGAAACAAAATGTACAAAATTCTGTTATCACAAAGGTTTTCGTGCTGTTTGGGGATTGCAAATTCTGCGAGATAGATGTATATATGCCACAGCTAGCAGCCGGGGAACTGAACGTATCGAATCTATCTGCGTGCAAGCTGCTCGGCGGCTATGGTGATGCAACGTTTTACGCAGATTCTGCGTCACAGACGCGGGAATTTCCGTCCATTTACCTGACGGATGCGCTCCCAGATGCCGTTGACGGGCAGTACATGCGCTGTGTGACACGCGATCAGATGCGTGACGCAGCATATCTGGCGTCAATAGGATTCCCGATAGGAGTGTGAGAGACTATGCCGGAAACATGGACAAACTGGGTCGTATCAGGCGGCGAACTGACAAACCCGGAATTTGTGAATTTGCCGGAAAAGCCATTGATGCAGCCGTTCCCGCTGTCCGTCTGGCAGTGCGATCCTTTGGTAGACGAAGGAGAAGTATCATGCCCGCTGTTTCCGGATTGGGTAAGATTAGAGATTACTCCCGTAAAGCAGATGCCGTATATTGTTGTATTTAGCGTTACAACTCCGCAAGCGCAGCTCCAAATGCCGAGAAATAACGGCATGGCAATCCTCACACCAACATCTTGCGAGGAAACAGAAGAACTGTGCGGGATGTGGTCTGTCAAGCTGGAACACCCGATTGACCCGGAAGGAAGATACAAGATGCTTCTGATCGGGAATATAATCCGTGTAAACGGGCAATTGTTCACGATCAAGCAGACAGACGAACAGTATAACGGCAGCACCGGAAGCGTTTCTGTTTATGCTGAACACGTCTGGTATCA
The DNA here is from genome assembly GCA_003446315.1 of Ruminococcus sp. GTDB lineage: Bacteria > Bacillota > Clostridia > Oscillospirales > Ruminococcaceae > Firm-04. Next base: position 1,540 of record DMBA01000246.1, read on the forward strand.
ATGGGGTGACGGTTGGATTTACAGCGATCCGTTTGAGCCGACTCAGATATACGAGAAATCAGCGCAAGCTGCGATCAATAGCATTATATCTCACACGCGGCAAGAAGCTATGCGCGGCGGACAGGTTTACAATTTCACCGGAAACTCCGGTATGTATTACGATACAACCTATTATGCAGTGATCGAAGAAGGATGCACGCCAATTGATCTTATACTCGGCGAAAGCGGAATTATTGCAGCGAAAGGCGGCGAGTTACATAGAGACAACTTTTATTTCTCTGTAAACCCGCGCAAAGAAACCGCTCGTGATAATGCTTTTGATATCCGTGTAGGCAAAAATCTGACCGGAATCAGGCGGAACATAGACGCAACAACTATGTGCACTTATTTTTCGCTGATTGACAGAGAAACAGGCGCAGGGTGCTCATGGGCATGGGATGGAACTGTGCCGGTTATGCGGAATCTTATACCGCATCATACGATAAGGGCGCAGTTCACAAGCTATCCGGAAGGCACTCTCGGACGTTTTATCCACCTTTGCCAAGACGGAGAGATGGTATTCAACAGGTACTGCCGACCGTTAATCGGATACGAAATTGATCTCGAAGACACAAGGCTGAACCAAGATTTTGAAATGACTGCTGACGAGTCTATCAGATGTGGCGATTCCGGACGTGTGTATGACGAACGGTTAGGCGGAGAAATACTGCTTGAAGTGACAGAGATAGTCTATGACCGGATTACAGGGAAATGCAAGAGATTTACAGTAGGCGACAAGCATTCTTTCGTGTATCATCCTTCTGCCCCTGCTGTTTTCCCGTTCACGCCGGAATTTCAAGGCGGTGAATTGTGGGTAAAGGATAGCACAGGGCGATATTTATATGATGCAGCAGGACGAAAAATTATGATGGAGGTGACCGAAATTGGCGATTGAAACAGGCACTTTTGCACATACATTGGAGCAAATTGACGCAGCCGTGGATGCTGTGCCAAGTAAAGCAAGTCAGAGTGATCTGGATTCGCTGGAAGCGGTCGTCAACGGAAAACAAGATGCATTGACAATCGACCCGATACCGGAATCTGGTAGTGATAATGTCGTGAGGTCAGGCGGCATTGTCAACTGGGTCTATGGCACAACACCGAATACGATCAACAACGGCGACGACCTCAATGATTACTATACACCTGGCACATACCGCGCCGCGTCCGGCAGTATCGCAGCAACATTGTACAATTGCCCGACTGCTTCCGGCTTCCGGCTCGAAGTTGTTTCAACGATCTCAGCAGCATCCAGCGGATACCAGATTCAGCGACTCTATCCCAACAATTCCGAGGGTGAATTCTTCATGCGTAGACGTCTTGGTGCTGCCAGCGGGAACTGGGGCGACTGGTACAGATTCGCCGGAACGGTCGTGCAGCCGATCAACGTTCCGGATCGAGCACAGCTTACCAGTATAGGATTAACCGATAGTATAAATATGGCAGAAGAAGAAGAAACGGAGATTGAAAGATGAAATACATAATTATGCTTGCGATTGTTGTCGGGCTTGCGCTTGTCGATTTTATAACCGGCATCATCAAAGCGTATGTCAAACACGACATCAGCAGCGAAAAAATGCGGCGCGGAGGGCTCAATAAGGTAACGGAGATCCTCGTCATGACAACGGCCTGCGGTCTGGAAATCGGTATCAGTATGCTAGGACAGTACTACCAGACACCGGAGCTCGCAGGAATCGCAGGGGCAGTCACAGCGGGCGCGGTCTTCTCGTACATCCTGCTCATGGAACTTGTCAGCATCCTCGAAAACTACGGCGAGATATCGCCCGATGCAACATGGGTGGCGAAAATCATCAAGAAACTGCGGAATTTTAACGATAAGGAGGAAAAGTGAGATGTTCAAACCAAGACTTACAAAGCCGGAAGCCGGAAACCCCTATTACAACCGGATTGCAAACGGCGGGTACTCCGGCGCGATCAAAGGGCACCCGACGGATCCGGGATGCGATGTGCTGCACAACTGCGTTGGATATGCCGCAGGGCGGTTCAACGAGATCATCGGTGCGGGTAAATTTGTATACTTCCAGCATCCGCCCAACGCGGAAGACTTTTATGATACCGGGATTGCAGCGGGGCTGCCGATCAGTCAGAAACCGCAGCTCGGTGCGATCGCATGCTGGGCAAAGGGCAAGACGCACACCGGAACCGACGGCGCGGGGCATGTTGCTGTGGTCGAGGAGATCAAGTCGGACGGCAGTATTATCACCAGCGAAAGCGGATTCGGCGCAAAAAATCCGTTTTGGGTACAGCACAGGTACCGCGAAAGCGGCAACTGGGGGCAATCATCTGCATATCGTTTTCTGGGATTTATTTGTCAGCCGACGGCACAGGCTGCGCCGATCAGAGTCATCCGCAAAGGTGACAAAGGCGCGGAAGTGGAGCTGATGCAGGCACGGCTGCACGCGCTGGGCTATATGCGCAAGTCTGAGATCGACGGCGACTTCGGCAGGATCACGCTCGGAGCCGTCTGCGCATTCCAGCTCGAAAACGGCCTCGCAGTTGACGGCGTATGCGGCCCGCTTACGAAAGCAAAACTGACACTGTAACAAAAATCCGGCAGGGGAGTCAGTCCTCTGCCGGATTTTTTGCTTTCCAGCGCTTGCGCGGCTGGTATACTGCTTTGTCCATTGATCGCCGCCACTCTTGGCGGCATTGCTCGCTGCATGTGATCTGACGGCTTCGCGGTCGGAACATCTTGCCGCAGATCACACACATCCTCTCCGGCACGCGCCTGCGCTCGTTTCTGCGCGGATTGATCGTTCCTTTGTGGCGCCGATAGTAGTCGAGCGATTGCCTGCGATCCACAAGCTTGTTGTTTTCCTCGCCGCACTCTGAGCAATACCGCTGCATGCCGCTTTGCACGATGTACGGTTTCCCGCAGTGCCTGCAATAGTCGGTACTTCCGAGCGGCCTCTGATATCCCTCTTTGCGGTATTTGGCGGATCTCTCCTTTTCCCGCTGCTTGCGACAGTCAGGGCAGTACCATGCACGCGGGCCGCCCTGAAAATGTCTGCCGCAAGTTTTGCAGATTCTGTCATAAATAGCCATTACTTGCCTTCCATGATCCAGCGCTCCAGCTGCGCTTGCTTGCTGATGCCGTTCTTGCTTGCGGTCTGTGCGAGCTTGGCCGCAGCTGCTGCCGAGAGCCGCACCGTCATCTTTTCGTCTTCCGCATCCTCGTCCGGCTCGCCGAAGATCTCGCAGTACTCATCACCGTCAAGATGCTTCTCCGCCCATTCCTGCGCCTCTGCGAATGTCAGCGGGACGATCTTCTCGCCGCCGCGCCACTCGTTCTGCACGCAACTGCGGCTATACGGAGATGCTGCATTGCCTTCGCCGTGCAGGAAGAATTCTCCGGTTTTCTTCTGATACAGCGTCTCGCAGTACCAGTGGGAATCGCTGTGGTACGGATTCGGCTCATACGCTCCGAGTCTCTTGGCTGTGTTGGTGTCGTACACCTTTCCATTGATGATCTTTTTCATTTT
>DMBA01000388.1 GCA_003446315.1 Ruminococcus sp.
TCATCGACCGGCGAATCCGGATTGTAGTCAACCGGAACAAATGCAAGCTCATTGTGCCAGCCGGTCACATGGCCTTCCGGATCAATATATCCGCCTGCTTCGGATGTGCCCATTGCGATGCCAAGCACACCGTTGACATCCATTGCCATGGATGCAGCCAGTGCGGCAACGTCACCGTCATTTGCAACGGCATACGGAACACCCAGTTCTTCCAGTACATCGACATATACATTCTTGCATGCATCGCCCTGCGTATCCTTCGGGACTTTCAGGAACAGATGCGAGACCATTGCGCGGTTTGCGACCAGAACGCCCGCCGTGCTGACACCGACTGCGTCAAAGGACGGCATATGCTCTGCTGCTTTCAGGATCGCTGCTTTGATATGCTCGTGATGATATGAGATATCCTCTGCCAGTTTCGGCAGCCAGACGATCTCCTCAGACCAGACGGTCTCGCCGTTTACAACAGCAGCCACTTTCATATCACTGCCGCCGGCATCAAACCCAACGCGGCAGCCGTCCAGATTTCTGCCGATGGAAAGGGGACGAACCTTATTCTCCGGCATATCCGCAAATGCACGCTCCTCGACTTCAAACGGGCGCTCATAAGTTGTGCTCCAGAAATCAACATCGAATGCACGCAGTCCTTCTTTGGTATATGCCTCACGGATATATTCAAATACATCGTGATCGCCGGCAAGCATGACCTTCCAGCCGCCTGCGCACCATAAGATCGTTTTAATCAGACGCTCTGCGTAACGGCAGTTTTCGTCTTTATCGTCACCCAGCAGCGTATCGCGGCGGTATACAAGACCGTCTTCGCGTTCAACGGCAATTGCAAACGGCTTTTTTGCCTTTGCAAGAAAGTCGCGGTTATAATAAACCGCCGGGACAAAATCGTGATCGAGAATCGGAAGAATCATGTTTTTTGTTCCTTTCATTCAGTAGTTTTTCAGAAAACACAGACAAGCGGCGGCAAATGAACCGTCGCTTGCCAGCGTTTGTTTGATTACTTGGTGTTCTTGATATTCCAGCGGAACGGGCAGATGCGGGATGCTTTTGTCGTATCGAACATGAAGTTTTTGTCGATCGTTGTGACATCCAGAAAACGGTAATTGGTTTTCTGCTCCGGATCGCCGAACAATTTTGTTTTGAGCGATGTGGAAAAACTCGTTTTTTGCAGAACCGGCCCGAGGCGGTGATTTTCCTTCATGAATGTGACGATCTCCGATGCCATGATGAGCGAAGAATCGGCGACATTATAGACACCGCTGTAGCTGAGGGAGTCTGCCTGCCGGAAGAATCCGATGATGAAATCGGAGATGTTGTGGATGCAGCACATGTGGAAGCCGTATTCACCGGTGCGGAACACAAAGATGGAATGGTTTTTCGGATCCTGGATGCGGGACATCAGGTTATCCGGAAAATGCAGCGAATAGACCATCGGGACACGGATGACGCAGCAGATCATGGTTTTGGTGCCGCGCACATCATTGGAAAAGGCGACCTCTGCATTGGCCTTCATCTTGCCGTAATTGGAGACAGGTTTGACCTGTTCATCTTCCCGGACGGGCTCACGCGAATCGGGCTGTTTGTAGACCTGTGTGGAGCTGACCAGAATAAACTTTTTGATATCCTTGCTGATTGCAAGCTTATATAAAAACTTATCGCAGGCGGCACTTTCTTCCACTTGTTCTTTGCCGACAATCGGCCCTAAATCATTATCAACTGTACAAGCAAGGTGCACAACATATTCAATTTCAAATTCATCGAAAATATCGCCGTATTTGCCCTGGTCGCTCGGCGATGCTTCCCGAAAATAAAAATTTTCCTTTTGGATGTTGTAGTCGCTTTCCTTTTTGTCAACTGCGATGACCGTGTTGCCTTTTTTCAGGAGTCCGGAGCAGACATGATCGCCGATCATACCGCATCCGCCCGTAACAAGAATGGTTGCCATAATGCTTCAGTCCTTTCCGAGTGGAATGGGGCTATCTCCGTGATAAGCCATAATTGTGCAAGTACATTGATACATTATTATTATATCACAGCCGGAACGGAAATGCAAGAGGATTCGATAAATTTGACATATTTTATTATGTCCGCACAGAATCCGCCCTGCACGGTATCATTTATGCACAAAAGGGGATTTTAAGCCGGGAAGATCCGGCTGTTCCCGCAGTTCGGAAAAGAATTTCTGCAAAATTGCTGCACAGGGTTCTTCCAGCAGTCCGCCGGTGACGCGGGGCGTGTGATTATACGGCAGACGAAACATTTCTTCAACGGATGCAACGGCACCTGCTTTCGGGTCATAAGCGCCGAAAATGACGCGGTCGATCCTTGCGTTGATGATCGCACCGCTGCACATGGGGCATGGCTCCAGCGTGACATATAAATTGCAGCCGGAAAGCCGCCATGAACCGCGCTTTTTTGCGGCTTCTTCGATCGCAAGGATCTCGGCGTGGGCGGTCGGGGAACAATCGTGTTCCCTGCGGTTTCTGCCTCTGCCGAGGATTGCACCGGTTTCCCGGTCGGCAACCACTGCGCCGACGGGTACTTCGCCTTCGGCGGCTGCCTGTTCTGCGAGTGCGAGCGCTTCCCGCATAAGGGCAAAATCATCAAACATGCGTTTCTCCTGAGATTATCTATCAATAAAAGAGCTGAACCAGCGTCAGAAGGGCGGCAATTGCCAGCCACGGCAGCGCCGCGACAGACTGGGTCAGGGCAAAGAGCTTTTCACGGTCTTCCAGAACAGTCTGGTTTTGCTCCAGCCGGATCTTGCCGCGCCGTACCTGTGCATATGCGGCAATTGCCAGCATGCCGGCGGATGCGAGCAGCAGGGTATACTGCCAGAGCAGAATCCGCTGTGCTTCGCTGACCAGAATCAGCCTTGCATAGACCATTGTTGTGTAGATCACGCGAATGATGATGCACTTCAGGATGGAACCGGAGCGCAGCATCAGATAGCCCGATGCAAGCCCGATCAGCAGCGCACTGATCCTGTCCGGAAGTGTGTTCGGACACAGAAATGCAATGCATGCTGTGACGGCAATCGCAAAACCGTCGCCGAACTGCCGCAGTAATTGCAGGATGCATCCCCGCAGCAGCAATTCTGCAAGGATCGGAGTCAGAAAAATGTCGAATGCTGCAAATGCAACAACTGCCGCAATATCCTTATAATTAAACATGCGCTGCACCAGCTCGACATCTTCACTGTGTGCGGTCAGACTGTGGATGCATGCAATCAGCATGCCGAAGCCGACGGCAGCGATCGTTTCCGGTATGCCGCCGAACAGAACCGGTGCCGCAATTTTGCGCGGGATCTTGCAGAAATGCAGCAGAATAATCGCCGGCAAGCCGAATTTCAGCAGGATAATGAAGATCTGTGCGCCGGTTTCTGCCCACTGACTGCCGGGTGTGCTCTGCGCAATAAAATCCATATGGATCTGCACGCCGAACAGCCGGAGCAGCGCGGTCAGAATGGGTCTGCCGATCAGCTCTGCCAGCAGAAACAGCAGCATCGCCATGCCGACTGCATCGCCGCAATGCGTCAGTGCCTGCCGTTCGGATGCGGCAGCGCTCGTTTTTTGCTGCGTGCCGCCTTCAACATAAATATTTTCATTTGCATCGCCGGAATAGCGGTACATAAACGGTGTGTTCGTGTGCCTGCGCCAATGCTGATATTCCTTGTTGTATCGCTGGTTTTCTGAGCAGCAGACGAAATCTTCCAGAATATCAATGCGGGTCTCCATGCGCGGCACCCCCTTCCGTATGATTTCTCTTTCCCTTTGGTAATATTTATATGCTTTATCTTTATAGTATAGCAGATACAATGCGGACTTTCGTGCAGAATTCGTAAAAAGTATATGAACAATTTATGAACAACCGCAATATTTTGGAAAAAATCCGCAAAAAATGATATTTGAACATAAGAAAAAGACAATTGTGCATTTACTTTCCAATATAAAGAAAGTATAATAAAATTGTACGGTTGTGTCTGCCCAGAAAGGCATGACCGCGTCATGAAACACCAGAATGAAATCGAAAAACCAAAGAGGGGGTAGTTGTTTTATGAACACAAGAACTGTTTCCCGCTTCGGCGGGACGCTCGCTGCCGCCGGTCTGATGCTTGCGCAGCTTGCAGCATTTCCGGTTTCGGCAGCAGCACCGACTGCAAAAGACATCAGCACCTGTGATTATGTGACAACCTTTGAGGGCGGGAAGGTCATTACGCAGGCGGAAGGCGGCGGAGATATGTCGCTGGTCGGTCTCGGCGTACCGCTGGATGAGACTGTCAGTGAGATCTGGATTGATGTTTCCATGGATGCTTCTTCCGGGAAACCTGCGATGCCTGCGATGGGCTATAGCTGCCCCGGGTATGTTAATCCCAGCAGCGGCGAACAGACCGACTGGTACGGCGACGGCTATTGGATGAACAGCGCAATGGCACGTTCCACCATCGTCTTTGAGATTCCGGAAGATGCACCGGTTCCCGATACGTTTTCCGTTCAGATCTGGGGTACGCCCGGTGATACCGTCGATACGATGACGCTCAATGCAATCGGCATCAATACCGGTGCCGGCGGCGGCGATATCGGCATGATGACCCGTAAAGGCGATGTCAATAACGACAAGACCGTGACCATTGACGATGTGAGCGCACTCGCAGAGTTTTTGCTGGTCGGTTCTTCCAACGGACTGGTGAATCCTGCAAATGCGGATCTCGATCACACAAACCGACTCAACGCAAAAGACCTGACGCTGCTCAAGCGCGGCATTCTCGACGGCTCTCTGACCAGCACATCTTCCAATGATGAGACTGCAATGGAATTTGTTTCCCATATCAAGCTGGGCTGGAATCTCGGCAATACGCTCGATGCCGTTCCGATTGCATATTCTTCTCCCTATCAGGCAGAAACTTCGTGGGGCTGCCCGATGACCACAAAAGCGATCATTGATACCGTCAAGGCTGCCGGCTTTAACACCGTTCGTGTTCCGGTTTCGTGGGGTCAGAAGATGAACAGCGAAACTTATCAGATCGACGAAGCATGGATGAACCGTGTGCAGGAGGTTGTCAATTATGTCATCGACAACGATATGTACTGCATCCTCAATATCCATCACGATAATTCGCAGGCAAGTTATCCTTACTTCTATCCGGACAATGCACATTATCAGCAGTCCGAGAAGTTTGTGAAGTCCGTCTGGTCCCAGATCGCTGACCGCTTTGAAGCATATGACAGCCATCTGATCTTCGAAACGCTCAATGAACCGCGCCTTGTCGGTCATAAAAATGAGTGGTGGATCGATCCTGCAAGCCAGGATTGCATTGATGCGATGAACAACATCAACAAGCTCAATGCTGCTGCACTCGGCGAGATCCGCAGCTCCGGCGGCAATAACGAAAAGCGTTTCGTCATGATGCCGACCTATTCTGCTTCTCCTGATACCGCAAACCTCAACGGCATGGTCATGCCCAATGACGATCACCTCATCGCTGAGATCCACGCTTACAGACCGTATTTGTTTGCACTCGCAAATGACGGTACACAAAAGAGCAATTGGGATCCGCAGAGCGATGCAGGCGAAGTTGTGACCTTTATGAATGACCTCAAGAGCAGATACCTCAGCAAGGGCATCCCGGTCATCATTGATGAGTTCGGCGCAATGAACCGCAATAATGAAGATGACCGCGCTGCATGGGTGAAGTTCTATCTCGAAACAGCATCCTCCTTCGATATCCCGTGCGTTTGGTGGGATAACAATGCGTTTGACGGCGAAGGCGAGAACTTCGGTCTGATTAACCGAAATACCCTGACCGTTCAGTATCCGAAGATCATGGACGCGATGCTGGAAGCTACCAAGAACCGCGGCAATCAGTAAGTCAGTTATCAGTGCTGCGTGGAAACAGGGCTGATCTCTCCGGAGCACCTGTTTCCGCCATCACCTTATCCTTCATATGAAAAAGTCCCGCTGTATATGCAAAATACAGCGGGATTTTTTTATGCTTATCATGTTGCCCAAACCCCCGCCGTATGCGTTGCATCCGACGGGGGTTTGGTGATTATTTGGGAAAGAATGGGAAAGAAGTTGTATCTGATTTATCAATAGTATTGGGTGTGCGCCAAATAGCAGTGCACAGCGTATACTGCCGTTTCCAGCAGCGTCATGATGTTGAATGTGCCGGCTTTGATTGCGGAGAATGCAGACAAAACTGCAAGAACCACCAGAATCTTCGAATATTTTCTGCATTTGTCCGGATCACTGTGCAAGCCGGCAAGTCCTGCAAGAAACGATACGACACCGACACCGATCGCCGGGAGCATGAAGAAAAATGTGAAGAACGTCACGCCGCCCTGTGTGACATCATCTGCGCCGGATGTCAGCAGTCCTGCGCCTGCGACCAAAAGAATCACACTTAAAATTACAAGTCCGCCCAGCACCATAACTACATAATTCAAAACCTTAAAAACTTTGTTCAAATCCATCTTGGTTGCCTCCTATATATGTAAATTGAGATTATTATACATGAAAAAGATCGTGTTGTCAAGAGCGTTCCGAAATCTTCATAATTCTTAATCTTTTTAGCCTGAACTGTTTACGATTTCACCGCCGCCGAGTACCCAGTCACCGTCATAAAATACTGCGGATTGTCCGGCTGTGATCGCACGCTGGGGGGTATCAAATTTCAGTACGGCGGTGTGTGCATCCTGAAATGTCACGGATGCGGGCTGCGCCGGATGCCGGTACCGGATCTTCGCTTCACAGCGAACCGGTTCCTGCGGGATCGCACCGGCATTCCAGTTGATGCCGCTTACGGTGCAGGTATCTGTGAACAGATCTTCGTTTGTGCCGATGATAACACGATTGTGCGCCGGATCCAGTCCGCAGACATATGCCGGTTTTCCGATCGCTATGCCCAGCCCGCGCCGCTGTCCGATTGTATAATGGATCAGACCGCTGTGCGTGCCGATTACATTTCCGGCGGTGTCTACAAATTCCCCCGGCTCCGATCGCTCGCCTGTATAATGCTCGATGACCCGCGCATAATCGCCGTCCGGTACAAAGCAGATGTCCTGCGAATCCCGCTTGTGCGCATTCACAAAGCCCTGTTCTTCCGCGATCTGCCGGACTTGCTGCTTCGTCAGCCCGCCCAGCGGAAACGCAATGTGCGCAAGCTGTTCCTGCGTCAGCATGTATAAGACGTAAGTCTGATCCTTGGAAGGATCGGCAGAGCGCTTCAGCATCAGACCGTGCGCAGATTCCGCGATTTGCGCATAATGCCCCGTGACAACCTTCTCACAGCCCAGAATCGCTGCGCGTTCCAGCAGTCGCTCAAATTTCATATAGCGGTTGCAGTCGATGCAGGGATTCGGTGTTCTGCCGCAACGGTAACAATCGACAAATTTGCCGATCACCTGCTGCTCAAACTCCGCTTTGAAATTGAATACATAATATGGCATGCCAAGCCGGTATGCAATGGCTCTTGCATCTTCTATGTCATCCAGTGAGCAGCAGGTCTTTTCCTTTGCGGCACAGGCTGTCTCGTTATCATAGAGTTTCATCGTGCAGCCGGTGCATTCGTAGCCTGCCTGTGTCATTAAATATGCTGCGACACTGGAATCAACGCCGCCACTCATTGCAATCAATGCTTTTTTCATATCGTTCCCTCACTTTATAAGGTCATATGCCGCCGTGCACCTGCCGGAGCTGCTGCACGGATTCCTGCACGGCTTCTATCATATACGCAATATCTGCTTCTGTGGTGCTTCTGCCGATGGTCAGACGCAGTGCACCGCGTGCAAGCTGCGGCGTTCTGCCGATCGCAAGCAGCACATGGCTCGGATCCAGTGAGCCGGATGCGCATGCGCTGCCCGATGATGCACAGATCCCTCTGGCATCCAGCAGCATCAGCAATTCTTCGCCCGCAATGCCCGCAAAACTAAAATTCACGTTTGAAGGCAG
>DMBA01000108.1 GCA_003446315.1 Ruminococcus sp.
TTCAGAAATGTGTGACGCACGACAACGACTTCCTGTCGTAGAAAGTGAAGGGCAATGAACGCCGGTCACAGCGCATCACACCGATGAAACGGGCAGAAAAAAAGTCCGAAAAATATTTTCAGAAATGTGTGACGCACGACAACGACTTCCTGTCGTAGAAAGTGAAGGGCAATGAACGCCTGATACGATCGTATAAAAAATTTGAAATGAAACGGAAACCGATTCACAACCATCGGAAAGGGAGAATTATCATGAAAAAGACTGCTGCTATGATCTTGACCGCTGCTGCATTTGCAGCCGTATCCGCACCGCTGACCGCATCCGCGGCAGAATCCGCAAACGTCACATTCAGCATCATCACGCTGGATCAGACCACAAACGAAGAGATCACAGTCACCGGCGATGTCATCGCAACGGACATCAACCATGACGGTGCTGTTACATTTGAAGATGCGCTGTATCTGGCACATGAAAAGTATTATCCGGGCGGTGCAGCCGCAGGCTTGGATCAGGATTATTTCTGGGGTGTCAATGCAGTATACACTGTCAATGTAACGGACGCATCCGGTCAAAATGTATATACGACCAGCGGCCCGGTACATGACAGAAACACGCTGCTGGACGGCGACCGCATTTCGCTGACCCCGCAGTGCCTGCCGACGGAAGATTCTTATTTCATGAATGTGACCGGCGCAGAAAACGGCGTATGCACCGGCGCAAATGTCACCGTAACGATTAGCTGCTATCCGCACTTCAAGAAAGATGTCGGAACCGTCACAGCAGCCGGACTGGACATCTGGACAGAAGACCGTGCACACATTGTCAAGACAGATGAAAACGGCGTTGCAGACCTGCCGATCACCACAGCAGGCACGCAGCAGATCTTTGCATCGCTGCCGGGCGCAGAACCCGGCGATGTTGTGTGCAGCTATGAGATCACCGCATACGGAACGGAAAACACCGCAGCCGGACAGCGCACCGTCAGCGACCGGACTGCCGTCACAGAAGCAGCCGGAAACAACAATGCGATCGTCAATGTCATGGAAGCAGAAACCACCACAACGACTGCTGCGGAGACATCCGCCCGGACGACCGCAGCCACAACGACAACGGCAGCCACGACCGCAGCCACCAGTACGGCAGCCGGCACCACAGCCGCCGCAGCGACCGCAGCACCTGCCAAAACTGCCGTGACCACATCGGGCAGCGTCAAAACAGGCGATTCCACCCCGATCATTGCATTGCTGATTGCAGGACTGACCGCAGCCGGCACAGCAGTTGCAGTCACCGCAAAGAGCAAATACTGCCGTTGACCGCAGACACACAAAAGAAAGCCATCGTATTTCCGTTTTACAGGCAGAAATACGATGGCTTTTCTGATATTCAGGCGGACTGTTCTCCGCAGATTGCAGCGATGCCTTTTGCAGTCCGCAGAACATCATCCTGAAAATGGTTTCCGGGATTCAGTTCAAACTGCACACGGATACCGAGCTGCTGATAATGTGCGCAGACTGCATCGGTCTGTTCCCGCACGGTTTTGAGCAGCGGATGCTTGGTTTTCGCTTCCAGATCGCCGAGCGAGAGATAGATTTTCCGGGGGAGATTCTGCATCGGATGCGACTGCACAAACGCGGCAAACTGCGGATACCAAAGCGAACCGGATACACTTGCAGCACACCGGAACAGATCACACTGACAGAGCGCATAGAGTGCAAACAGACCGGCAAGGGAATAACCTGCAATGCCAAGATAGGCAGGTGTTCCGCCGCAAAGGCTGCCGGCATGCGGAATGATCTCCGTACAAAGCATCTGCAAATAGTCATCGGCAGCACCGGAAAACGGTGCATCTTTTTTCGAAAGCGGCGCACAAGCCCACGGTGTCAGATCATGATTCCAGTCCAGATTCCCGATGGTCAGGAGATGACAAGCCGGCGCATGCAGATCGGAAAGCGCCTGCATGACCGCATCTCCGTTTCCGGCAAATGTATTCAGCACGATCAAAGGCAGACCGGGCTGTTTTGCAGGATAAAGCGCAGCAATTTTTTGATGAACGGTAAATATTTCTTTTCTCATATTTCACCTCTGAAAAAATACAAGCCGAAGGCGAAGGAAACGTTTTGATCTATCCCTTATGGATTCCATTTTGGGCTGCATACAGATCAGTACCTCTCTTAAATTATAAACCGAAACCGCCGATGTGTCAATACACCGGCGGTTCCGTTTACAGATAACGTGATATCTCTGATGGATGAAGAACGGGACAGCGCCCGTTACAGATCATCATGCAGCGATATTGTCCTCTTTGCGCACGCGGCGAACCGTACAGCAAACAACGCCTGCACCGGCGCACATCAGAGAAACAGCGAGCCAGAGGAGCATGCAGGAAGCGGGATCATTGTTGCCGGTCTGGGGCAGATTGAGGCGTTCGCCGTCCTGATTGCTGCCGATTCCGCTGACCGGATTGATCGTATAGGTATCGGCGACTCCTTCATAGTCGATATAGAAGCTCATGAAAATATTCCCGTCCTGATTCAATCTGACATAGACATCATCGGGTTCTGTGTCATGCTGTCTGATGAATTCATTCCGTGCCATCCCGATGATCTGTTCAAAGCTGAAAGCGTTATCCGGAAGATGCGGCGGATTGAGCAGATCAAATGTATTGCCGTATGAATCCTTGCCTTTCAGCGTGAACAGATCAAAATCAAATGCGTCAGAAAAATCATCTCCATAGAAAGAGGCATAGCATTGTTTCTGTCTGGTTCCGCCGAGATTGCACGACTGCACATTTTGACCGGTAGAAGCCTGTTCATAGGCGATGCAAAGCGCAGAAAGCTCCTCACTGGAACGAAGCTGTGCCAGCATATCCGGATCCTTTTCGACCATCCGGAAATTCTCAAACGATGAAAGCTTACTGCCATGGAATTCATCCTGTTCCGAATCCCACACCACATAGAGGTCATCTGCTGTATCGCCGACGCAAACCGTACCGCCGAGTTTCTGAGAATTGTAGGAGAAAACGATTCTGCCTTCTGCATCGAGCGTATAGGTAAAGGGCGTATCACCGGTACTTGCATACAGATCATTTCCTTGCGGCAAATACCGTAAAAGACCGCTTTCGCCGTCATCAAAGAACTGGAAATACGCACCGTAGTAATCCGTAAAGTACAAACCGGCAGAAATTTTCGTCACTCTCTGTTCATAGAGATTCACCGGGCGGTTATCCCAGATAAAAATGTCATCTGTCGGACACATATTCTGATAGGTTCCGTTACCGCGTCCGTTGATGATGGAGAGATAGAACCGATCTTCCACTGCATTGCCGTCCACATTCTCGCCGTAAGTCAGAATGAGATTCAAATTGTAGGGATTCAACAGCAGATATTCCTGCAATACGGGTGTTTCGCCCCACTGTGCCGCGGAGTTTTCGATGGCTTTTTCGATGATCTCGCAGATCGGATGGAACTGCATATCGGAACAATGTTTCATATCCGGCTGGAAATTCATTGTAATGACATCGCCGGTATCGCAGTCAACGAACCGATCCGTTTCATCCGTCATGCACGAAACGGTATAAGATTTTGATTCGGTATCAGAAGAAAGCGTCAGGATATTCTGTTCCGCCGTATAGGAATATTCCGTTACAGAATCGTCATAGAAATCCCGGAAGAGGATCTTCTGACCGCAGATCTCATAAAGACCTTTTGTCTGATCCATCCAAACGCCGTCTTGCTGCACAAATGTTTCCGCATCGTTGGTGACGGAATCAATATGCACACTGTTATAGGCATAATCTAAGATCGTAAAGGTATAGCTGCGCAGATCCGTGACATCATAGGAAACGGTGCACACACCGGCATCATCCGTTTCGGGCAGAATATAGTCGGAGAAATTAAATCGTTCAAAGTCATACTCAAATGACGCAGACGGATTAACGAACATCCGGATGGGGAGAGGCAGTCTGTCGGTGATACCGGGCGGCAATTCACCGTTAAAGAAACTGGAAGTGTAATCCATCGGAAGAACGGTCATCATCTTTATGAAATTCAACGGGAACAGACGATCATAGCCCATGCTGCCTTCTTTCGGGATCTCCTTCCCGACCTGTGCACCGGTACCGCTGCCGTTGACAATGACACCTTGCAGCATTCTGTCATCGGAAGCATGAATGGTCAGGATGGTTCTGCCGTTTTCCTCATGCAATTCACTCGTGACAGTCGGAGCCGTGCGGTCAACATGGAGGTTTACGGAGCAGATTGTCGGATTCGATTCAGAGCGCGGATAATCGAGGGTCAGTTTCACATTGAGTGTATAGTCGCCGTCTTCCAGTGCACTCTGATCGAATGCACCGTCCATGAAAACAGAATTACGCTCATCAAACGGCATACAAAACATTTCATCCGGATTCTCATAAACGACTTCGCCGTTTTCATTGAGCAGTTGGATCTGTGCTTTTGCCCAGCGCTGCACACCGAATGTCAAACCGGTTATGCGGTCAGCCGCGCCGTCGTTATCCGGAGAGATCCAGACATCATCGGAGCCGTATTCAATCAGCGCACGCTCCTCATCATTGAGATAAGAGAACATATCATAATAGAAATTTTCCTGTTCTTCTTCCGAAAGCCGTGCCCTTGCCTGTTCGAGCATTTCCTGTGCTTGCAGGATCGAAAAACCAAGACAATAGATCTGCGGGCCGAACTGCACCGGAGCCGTGATATGTGTATCCTTGATGATCGGAATCTGTGTCCAGTCGCCGTAATAGCCGAGCATCGGGATGGAGATATCCGCACTGTTTTCGGCACCGGAGAGCATCAGGAAACCTTCGACAAAGAACCCGTTCGAAAACGTTTCCATGATCTGACTGCACTGTGCGGCATCGAGCTGCACCTGAACCGGCAGCGTAACGGAATCACCTGCCGCGACGGTAAACGGGCTGTTGAGATTGGTCGAGCAGCGGAGCATCTGCTGCCCGTAAACGATCTCACACGCATTTTCATTGTCATAGGTGGTATCGTCCGTGGTCAGGAAAAGATCCGCATTCCGGAATGTAACATCCTCATCGCTGATATTGGTGAAGGTGACATCGCAGGAGAACTGATCGCCGAGGCAGTCAAAGAGATTGATCTTCGCATCACCGTCAGAACCACTCATAAGCACCTTGGCAGAAACGGCGCGGTTCAGGGAAACAAGACCTGCACCCTGCCGTCTTGGGGAGATATAAAGATCATTTTCCTGATACGGAATTGCAGTATTCATAAGCAGCCGGCGGAGATAGGAAGAAAATTCCGCGCCGGAGCAATCCATCCCCTGCTGTTTGAGATACTGCCGCAGCACAGCGGTACAGCCTGCGACATAGGGGCTGGACATAGAAGTACCGGACATGACATCATCGCCGCCGGAATAAGCAGCGGAGCGCACCTTGCCGCCGATGCCCATGATATCAGGGCGAAGATCGAGCGATTCCTTCACGCCCCACGAAGAATAGGGGCTGACGATCTGCGGGATATCGCACATGACCTTCTCGCCGGTAATGGTGATGATCTTCTGTTCCGCATCCCGGAGCATCTGACCTTCATGGTAAGTAATGACAGCGATCGGCGAGCCGTAATTTGCCGCCGCAGCGTCCATACCGTCCGGAAATTCCTTATCGGCAAGAATGACACCGACTGCACCGCATTCTTCGGCAGATGCTGCAATGCTGTTGAAATCTTCCTTGCCGCGCTGCACCAAAACGATCTTTCCGTACAGATCTTCGTTCATCATATCGAAATAGGAGCCGTAACCGCAGTCTACATATTCATAATCGCCCGGTTCCAGCACATCGCTCAGGAAAATGGTATCATTGTTATCGTTTACGGTCGGACGGAACACGATTTGCTGATCTGCAAAGAAAAATGTTCCGGCTTCTGTCTGACCGTTGTTTTCGGCAGAAGCGACCAGCAGCATCGGCGAACCGATCTCGACATGATCGTTCAGCATTTCAACATCGGGATTATCCGGTTTCACGATCCTTCCGAGCGAAGCCGAACCGTTGCCGTAATTTCCGGCAGCGGAGCAAATGACAATGCCTGCATTTTCAGCCGTTTCGACGAATTCGGAGATCGGATTCATACCGAATGTTTCACCGACACCGCCCCAGCTCAGATTGATGACATCGACATGCAGCTTCACGGCATCTTCAAAGGCAGCGAGTGCGGCGGAAATACTGATATTATCGCCTTCACCGCAGGCAAAGAACATCAATTGTGCATCTTTTGCGATACCGGAAAGCTCTGTCCCGTCATCGGCAAGGAAGGCATTTCCGGCAGCAATGCCGCTGACATGGGTGCCGTGATAGCTCATTTCATCCGGCACATTTTCATAGGGATCCTCACCGAGATAGTCATAGACAAACGGCAGTTTATTGCTGAGATAGACACGATCGGGGTCGGCAGCCGCATTCAGGATGCCGCTGTTTGCGATCTCCGCGATCTCCTCATGGCTGACAGCGGTTTCGATCTCATCTGCCAGCGGCGCAAACATCGGGTGGGATGTATCGAGTTCCGAGTCGATCACAGCAATGACCTGCCCCTCACCGGAGCAGCCTGTCATATCGTAATAAGCAGGAAACCCGCTGAGTGCAGCCGCCCGGTTCATCTGCGGAACAGCGATATCTTCTGCGATGGAAACGCCGATGACATCCGGCAGCGCCTGCACCTGCGGGATCAGTTCAGCGGGGAGTTTGCAGCTAAAGCCGTTGAACAGCGTGCTGTAGCTGTAGCCGATTTCCAGCGCCGGATAAAGCCTGCGGATCTCGTTTTGCACGGATGCCTGAACCGATTCGCACCATGCAATCTGATTTGCAGCCTGATCGGTTTCGAGATAATCCGAGCCCATTTCGACGGCTTCAGGCTGTTCCATCGCAGAACTGCCGGAAACCTTCACGATCACAGAAACCGGCTGACCGGCATCCTGTTGTGCACGGAGCGCAGAAAACATATCTTTCGGTATCTGTGCTGCCGCTGCATGCAGACCGCCGCTGCCGAGAACTGCACTGCATGACAAAGCAGCCGCAGCACTCAAACTTGCCAATCTGCGGAGAATTTGGTGTTTCAATTGAACCCACCCTTTCTGAATGTATTTCATACGCAAATGCGCATGTTGCCGAAAAAAACGTGATGGAACCGGCTTGCAGCACCGGATCTCCAAAACGATCGCCCTCTCGATTTCAGCAATACACCCGCGGGGTACTATCCCGGAAACCGGATCCGCTATGCGCAAGATCGTCAGAAAATTTACCCCCGATCATCTGCATATCACGCGCATTTCAGACAGCTTCTTTCCGGTTTATCAGGAAAACATATGTATAGTATAGCATATTTCTTCACATAGCACAAGGTTTCAGCTCCTTTTTTTCCAAATTTTAAGAATTACAGCAGGTTTCCCGGATAAAAAAATATTGCAGCTTGCTTTTTTGATATTGATATGGTATACTTGTATGGAAAAGAGATATCAAACGCGATCCGGCTGACTGCATTTTATGCAGAAATGCCGCACTTTTTTTCAAAAAAGGAGAAAAATATGAAAACTCTGATCGTATATTATTCCCTGGAAGGGAATACCGCGGAAACCGCCGGCAAAATCGCAGCAGAACTGCATGCAGATCTGCTTTGTCTGGAACCGGTCAAGGCATATCCGACCGGAAAAGTCGGCAAATTTGTCTGGGGCGGAAAAAGCGCTGTTATGGCGGAAAAACCCGCATTAAAGCCATATTCCTTCCAAAAATCGGATTATCAGCGAATTATTTTCGGATTTCCGGTCTGGGCATCCACCTTTGCACCGCCGCTGCGCACCTTCATCCGGGAGCAGGATCTTTCCGGCTTGCAATTCGCTGCTTTTGCCTGTCAGACAGCAGCCGGTGCCGAAAAAGCCTTCCCGAAACTGAAGCAGGAATTGCAGATCGACCGGTTTGCGGCAGAGCTCGTCCTGCTCGATCCCAAGACCAAACCAGACCCCAAAAACGACGAAAAAATCAAGGCGTTTTGCCAAAAACTTGCCTGATTCCGGCAAATGCAGCGAAAAGCGCAGAAAAAGAAAGAAAAAGAACCAATTCTTCCGGGATATCTCTTTTCGCACCCCGATCGCAGAAAAACGGCACTTTTTTTACCGTTTTTATTTTATACTATTTATATACAGTATAAAAATCTTTTTTCTGCATTTTATTTGTTTTTTTGGACGCATATTCGCAGCAAAGCACCGCAATCGACCCGCATTTCTTTCTGTTTTACACAATTTCAGCCGCTTTATGAATTTTATTTAAGATTGCTTGACAAAGCCGCTGTATCTGTGGTATAATATTTTTAATTACAATACGGACATATGGGCAATTTTCAGATTGCATGCGCCATTCTTTTGTGTAAATGGCGCATTTCCGTGTCATAATATTGTCGGAACTGTTTTTGTCGTTTTTTTGCTGTTAAATCAAGATATTTTCCGGCAACGGCAAATGCAGCTTAATATTATTAAATCGGACTGAATTTTTGATTTTCAGCCGAGAAAAGGAGCAAAACATGTTAGTTGGACTGTCAAAAGCAGAAGTCGAAGAAAGCCGTAAAAAATACGGTACAAACAAACTGACAGAAATCCCGCCTGACCCGCTGTGGAAAAAGATCCTCGAAGGGTTCAAAGACCCGATGATTATGATTCTTCTGGCTGCACTGGTCATTCAGGTCGTTCTGTTCTTTATGGGACAGGCTGAATGGTTTGAACCGGTCGGTATCCTCATCGCCATCCTCATCGCAAACGGTGTTGCTTCCGTCAGCGAAAATAAGCAGGAAGGCAAAGCCGCTGCCCTCAAACAGGAAGAAGAATCCAAGGAAATGGCGAAGGTGCTCCGTGACGGCAGCCTCTCCGAAATTCATATCAATGATATCGTTGTCGATGATATCGTTTATATCCAGGCAGGCGACAAGTTCCCCGCGGACGGCGTTGTCGTGGAAGGTAAACTCAAGGTTGACCAGTCTGCGCTGAACGGCGAAACCGAAGAAGCAACCAAGACTGTCAATGAAAACAATGAGGAGATCAACAAAAAGGATCTGCTCAACCGCTATTATGTCTATCGCGGCACCGTTGTCTGCGGCGGCGAAGGTTATGTCAAGATCGACACCGTCGGCGACAAGACCCTGTTCGGTGAGCTCGCACTCGAAGTGCAGGAAGATACCCGTGAAACACCGCTTCAGGTCAAGCTCGGCAAACTCGCAAAGCAGATCTCCACGTTCGGCTATATCGGCGCAATCGCCATCATCGCCGGCATCATGCTCAAAACGCTGCTCACCGGTGCGCTCCCCCAGACCGCTTATGAGTGGATCCGCCTGATCCTCGATGCTGTCACCGTTGCAGTTACCGTCATCGTCTGTGC
>DMBA01000331.1:0-1176 GCA_003446315.1 Ruminococcus sp.
GTCCGGCATGCTTCCGGAACCCCGATCTTCTTTGCGAGATCATAAAGCGGACAGCTTAAAATATCAACTTCGGCGCGATCATTTGTATCGTATACGATGCGCCGCGTATAACCGAGTTCCGCGCTGCTTGCATGATGCATGATCCTGCTCAGATTCCGCCGGATCAGGCAGGGAACGAACGGCAGCGATGTGGCTGCATGGATCAGTTTGCGCATCCGTTCTCCGGTTTTTGTGCCGAATGAACGGAGCAAGCCAAGTGCGTCATAATCCGGATGCCGCTTTTTCAGTGCAAGATAAATTGCAGCAGCCGGAAAGACGTATCGTCCGCAGTCATAGGGATCCGCTGCGTCATATTTTGCATGGAGATGCTGATGGATGTGCTCTGCATATCGCCAGATGCAGCCTGCTTCTTCCGCGCCGAAGATCGCTTTCAGCTCCGGATACAGATTCCGATAGATCACGGAACGGCGGATGGCAGTGGTTGTTTTCATATGATTCACCTGCTTTTCCGGATATTGGGGTTTCCATACATAAACTATTATAGCACACTCCGGATGAAAACGCAATCCCGCCTGCGGCGCTGTTTGTCATCCGGCAAATGTCAAAGCAACGCCTGCGCCGTCTTCTACAAAAAAGCGCTTGACAATTTGGGTAAAATGCTGTATAATGTTTCAGTGCGAACAGTTTACTCGTCAACAAAATATGGAAAAGGAAGTGCACAAGTGCAATGGAATGCGAAATGCTGCTGGCACTGCGCCGGATCAATCAGGCGATCCGGCGGTATGTGGAAACGTCGGAAGTCAAGCAGGAGCTGGATCACCTGACCGGTTCAAACGGCTGGATTCTGGGGTTT
Organism: Ruminococcus sp.; assembly: GCA_003446315.1. Lineage (GTDB taxonomy): Bacteria > Bacillota > Clostridia > Oscillospirales > Ruminococcaceae > Firm-04. The sequence goes on from DMBA01000331.1 coordinate 854, forward strand.
CTGGCAGACCATGAAGGCGAAGACATCTATCAGCGTGACATTGAAAAACAGCTTGGCATGTGCCGTTCTGCGGTATCCAAAACCGTAGCGGCACTGGAAAAAACAGGCTGCATCGAACGCGCACGGGTCGCAAGCGATGACAGACTGAAAAAGCTGGTATTGACAGAACGCGGCAAAGCATTCACCGGTCTGATCCGGGCTGACACTTACCGGCTCGAAGAAAAGCTGACAAGCGGCTTTTCCGAAACAGAACTGGAACAGCTCCGCAGTCTGCTGCGCCGCATGGAGCAAAATCTTTCGGGTGAAAATTGAAAGGAGAGCGT
>DMBA01000331.1:1298-2517 GCA_003446315.1 Ruminococcus sp.
CTGCTGATTATGGGAGAAGCCGTCATCGAAGCGATCATACCGTTTGTGACTGCAAAGCTGGTCGATCACATTTCAACCGGCGTTGAGATGTCCTATTTGCTGAAAACCGGCTTGCTGCTGGTTCTGATGACGCTGATCTCCCTGGCATTCGGCGGCTCTGCGGGCTTCACAAGTGCCAAAGCAGCAGCAGGATTTGCAAAGAATGTGCGTCATGATATTTTTGCGCGCGTGCAGACCTTTGCATTCAGCAACATTGACAAATTTTCCACCAGTTCCCTGGTCACCCGCCTGACCACCGATATCAACAATGTGCAGATGGCGTTCATGATGATGATCCGGATCGCCGTGCGTGCACCGCTGATGCTGGTTTTCTCGATCATCATGGCATTCCTGATGGGCGGAAAGCTCGCATTTACGTTTGTTGTCATCATCCCGATTCTGCTTTGCGGCTTATTGCTGATCGCACGGTTCGCCATGCCGGCATTCCGGCGCGTCTTCAAAAAATATGACAAGCTGAATGAATCCATCGAAGAAAATGTCCGCGGCATGCGGGTCGTGAAGGGCTTTTCGCGGGAAGAATATGAAAAGAACAAATTCCGCATCGCCGCAGAGGATATCTGCAAAGACTTCACAAAAGCAGAGCGCATCGTGGCAATGAACGGCCCGCTGATGCAGGTGTGCATGTATTTTAATATGGCGTTTATTCTGATCGTTGGCTCACACCTCATCATCACCGGCACCAGCAGCATCAATGTGGGCGAAATGTCCAGCATGCTGACATACGGTTTTCAGGTGCTGATCCAGCTCATGATGCTCTCCATGATCTACGTCATGCTGACCATGTCGGCAGAATCCATCCGCCGTATCTCCGAAGTGCTCGATGAAGAAACCGATATTCACAATCCGGAGCAGGCAGTCACGGCAGTTGCGGACGGCTCCATTGATTTCTCCGGTGTCAACTTCAAATATTCCAAGACAGCGAAGAAAAATGCGCTTTCCAATATTGATCTGCATATTCCTTCCGGCGCAACGATCGGCGTGATCGGCGGAACCGGTTCGGGCAAATCGACATTCGTGCAGTTGATCCCCCGCCTTTATGATGTCACGGAAGGCACCGTAAAGGTCGGCGGCATAGATGTGCGGCAATATGATCTGAACACGCTGCGGGACAGCGTTGCGATGGTGCTGCAAAAGAACGTGCTGTTTTCGGGCACGATCA
>DMBA01000176.1:0-2738 GCA_003446315.1 Ruminococcus sp.
CAGGGTCTTCTCCTGATGATTCCGAATATGTATAAGATTGCCGGTGAGCTGCTGCCCTGCGTGTTCCATGTTTCTGCACGCTGCGTTGCATCTCACGCACTGAACATCTTCGGTGATCACTCTGACGTATATGCATGCCGTCAGACCGGTTTTGCAATGCTCGCAGAGACCAATCCGCAGGAAGTTATGGATCTGGCAGCAGTTGCACACCTTGCATCTATCAAGAGCCGCGTTCCGTTCATCAATTTCTTTGACGGCTTCCGCACCTCTCACGAGATCCAGAAGATTTCCGTCTGGGATTATGAAGATCTCAAGGAAATGACCGATATGGATGCTGTCAAGGCATTCCGTGAGCGTGCACTGAATCCGGAAAATCCGACCATGCGCGGTTCTCACGAAAACGGTGATATCTTCTTCCAGCACCGTGAAGCATGTAACAGCTACTACGACGCTGTTCCGGGCATCGTAGAGGAATACATGGACAAAGTCAATGCAAAACTGGGCACTGACTATAAGCTCTTCAATTACTACGGCGCAGCAGATGCTGACCGTGTCATCGTAGCAATGGGCTCCATCTGCGACGTTGCAGAAGAAGTCATTGATTACCTCAACAAGAACGGCGAAAAGGTCGGTATCGTCAAGGTTCGTCTGTATCGTCCGTTCAGCGCAGAGAAGCTGGTGGAAGCAATCCCGGCATCTGCAAAGACCATCGCTGTCCTCGACAGAACCAAGGAGCCGGGTTCCCTCGGCGAGCCGCTTTACCTCGATGTTGTCGCAGCACTCAACGTCATGGGCAGAACCGGCTTGAAGGTCATCGGCGGCAGATACGGTCTGGGTTCCAAGGATACCCCGCCTGCATCCGTATTCGCAGTTTTCGCAGAGCTTGCGAAGGCAGAGCCGAAGCAGCAGTTCACCCTCGGCATCAACGATGATGTCACCAACCTCTCTCTCGCAGAGGCTGACGAAACACCGAACACCGCAGCAGAAGGCACCATCGAGTGCAAGTTCTGGGGTCTCGGCGGCGACGGTACCGTTGGTGCAAACAAGGACTCCATCAAGATCATCGGCGACCATACCGATAAGTATGTTCAGGCATATTTCCAGTATGACTCCAAGAAGACCGGCGGTATCACCATCTCGCACCTGCGCTTTGGCGATAAGCCGATCAAGAGCCCGTACTATATCAATAAGGCAGACTTCGTTGCATGTCACAACCCGTCTTACATCCTCAAGGGCTATAAGATGGTCAATGACGTAAAGCCGGGCGGCGTGTTCCTGATCAACTGCCAGTGGAAGCCCGAGGAGCTCGATCAGCACCTCACCGCTGATACCAAGCAGTATATCGCAAAGAACAACATCCAGCTTTATCTGGTCAACGCAATTGACCTTGCACAGGAGATCGGTCTGGGCAAGCGTACCAACACCATTCTCCAGTCTGCATTCTTCTCCCTTTCCAAGGTGCTGCCGGAAGCAGAAGCAATCGGCTACATGAAGGAAAAGGCACAGAAGTTCATGAAGAAGGGCATCGAGATCGTTCAGATGAACGAGAAGGCAATTGACGCAGGCGCAAATGCTTATGTCAAGGTTGATGTTCCGGCTGATTGGGCAAATGCAGTTGATAACACCACACCGGCAAAGCTGGAAGGTTCTGAGAAGCTCGTCAAGATGGTTGAGAGCATCATGAATCCGGTCGGCAAGATGCAGGGCGATTCTCTGCCTGTATCTGCATTCGTCGATCACGCAGACGGTACCTTCGAGCAGGGTGCATCTGCATATGAGAAGCGCGGCGTTGCCGTTATGGTTCCGGAGTGGAATGCAGATACCTGTGCAAAGTGTAACCGCTGTGCATTCGTCTGCCCGCACGCAACCATCCGTCCGTTCGCACTGACCGACGAGGAAGCAGCAGCAGCTCCGGAGAACATCAAGATCGCTCCGAAGCCGATCGTCAAGACCGAATACAAGTACACCCTCGCTGTTTCTGCTATGGACTGCATGGGCTGCGGCGTTTGTATCGGTGTCTGCCCGACCAAGTCCCTCAAGATGGTTTCCAGAGAGTCTCAGGAACCGCAGCAGGCAGTATTCGATTACTGTGTTGCAAAGGTCACCGAGAAGAAGGAAGTTGCAACCGATGCAACCATCATCTCCAGCCAGTACAAGAAGCCGCTGCTTGAATTCTCCGGCTCCTGCGCAGGTTGTGCAGAAACCTCTTATGCAAGACTCATCACACAGCTCTTCGGTTCCAGAATGTATGTTTCCAACGCAACCGGATGTTCTTCCATCTGGGGCGGCCCGGCAGCAACATCTCCTTATACCGTTGATGCAAACGGCCACGGCCCGGCATGGGCAAACTCCCTGTTCGAGGACAACGCTGAGCACGGTCTCGGTATGTATCTCGGTCAGAAGGCAATCCGCGATCGTCTGATCGAGGAAGTCAAGGAAGTGGCTGCAAACGAAAAGGCATCTGCTGAGCTGAAGGCTGCTGCTGAAGCATTCCTTGAGACTGCTGAGGACGGCGCAAAGAACGAAGCAGCTTCTGAGGCTCTGCTTGCAGAACTCGATAAGATCAAGGACGTTTGCGAGAAGTCCGCTGACATCGTCGCAAACAAGAATTACCTCTCCAAGAAGTCCGTCTGGATCTTCGGCGGCGACGGCTGGGCATATGATATCGGTTTCGGCGGTCTGGATCACGTTCTGGCAACCGGCGAAGATGTCAACGTCATGGTCTTCGATACCGAGGT
>DMBA01000176.1:2827-12061 GCA_003446315.1 Ruminococcus sp.
TCCAAGTCTTCCAACATCGGTCAGGTCGCACAGTTTGCAGCAGCCGGTAAGGCAATTGCAAAGAAGCGTCTTGCTGATATCGCAATGAGCTATGGTTACATTTATGTCGCACAGATCGCAATGGGCGCAGACATGAACCAGACCCTCAAGGCAATCAAGGAAGCAGAGAGCTACCACGGCCCGTCCCTCATCATCGGTTATGCACCGTGCGAGATGCACAGCATCAAGGGCGGCATGACCAACTGCCAGGCAGAGATGGAAAAGGCTGTCAAGTGCGGTTACTGGAACAACTTCCGTTACGATCCGCGTCTGGCTGCTGACGGCAAGAATCCGTTCCAGCTCGATTCCAAGGCACCGACCGATTCTTATCAGGACTTCATCATGGGCGAAGCACGTTACAGTGCACTGACCCGTTCCTTCCCGGAGCGTGCAAAAGAGCTGTTCGAGAAGGCAGAGAAGACCGCAGAGGATCGTTATGCATACCTCACCAAGCTGGCAGAAAAATAATCGCCGCCTGATTGGTTAAATTGTATAATCCAAATCTCGCTCCTGTGCATTTGTTTGTGCAGGAGCGAGATTCTTTATGAATAATTGCTTAAATCATGGAAAAGGCTTTGCATTGTGTGATATGATACAATCAGCGCAGAGTGCAGCGTAAAAGTGAATGTCTTTTTAGCGAAAGGAGCGAGTTATGAAACAGCGTACAAAAAGGATCATGACAGCAGTGATGTGCGCGGCATTGCTGACAACCGGAACATATTTGCCGCAAATTTCAGCAGCGATCCCGCAGGTGCAGGCAGCAGAGATGTCCGAAACAGAGGATCGCGTGCTGCTGAAAACGATATCCGGCATCACACTGGATCAGTGGCGATCCGGTTCCGTCACAGTCACCGCCGAAGATCTGAACATCGGTTCATATCGGCAGATCTATGCGAAAGTGCAGTTTGTGCCGGTTCCTGTGCCTGCACAGGAGAATGTGCTGTATCCGGAGCAAGTGGATTTCCTTGTCGGCACGCCGGATATCGGCGATGTCGGCTATGCCGGCGCATTGAAAAACGAATGCACCGATTTTGTCATGCTTTACGATCGTGACGCGCTTCACGGGGAAGATTACCAGTCGTTCGGCGCATCCCCGACGGATGAAATGACGATTCAGCTTACTTTCGGAACGGCAGCGGAAAGCGGCAAAACGCTTAGTCCCGGAAGCTGCATATTGGAGCTGTACGGCGCAAACGATCCGGATTCATATGCATACCCGGCACAGACGAAGCTGGCGGAGCATGAAAAAACGCTGTTGAAGGAGTATTCCGGCAGCATTGAACAAATGCAGACAGATCCGGCGTTCAGGCTGGAGCGTGCAGACCTGAACGGCGAGACATATGATGCGATCTATGCAGAAGTGTATTTCCAGCCGGCAGAATCCTCCGAAGTGCCGTCCGGTTCTTATCGTTATGCATCGGAAGTGCGCCTGACGAGTGAGATCACCCAGAGCAGCCTGAGCATATCGGATGATCCCACGATGCCGCCGATCGAAAACCTGACGCAGACGACATCCGGGGCGATCCTGCCGCTTTCGATGTACAATGCAGAGTTTGGCATTGCATACAGCACACAGCGCCTTATCAGCGGCAGTGATTTCAAAGAAATCGAAGTGCATCCGGAATATCTCCGCAGCATTTATGCATGGAACGACACCGCCTTTGAACCGGATTGGCAGACGATCGAAAACGGCTTATACGCAGTCCGGTTTTACGGTGTGCATTCCGCAGCAAATACGCTGCCGGATCAGGCATATATGGACACGCTTGCATCGGATACATTTGACCTGAGTAAAACCGCATCGGCGTTCATTTCCGTACCGGGCACCGTGCTCAACGATAAAATGTATACGAATTACTATATTAAAGCGGAATACACGGGCACATCTGATTTGCAGTATGCGCTGTTTGATGCAGAAGGGGACGGCGCGAGCCGGACGGAAAAGCACATGCCGGTCAAAACGGAAGATGACACCCAGATTGCCGTCATGCCGCTGAACGAACTGCGGAAGCATACAGACGGCGGCATAGATCTTTCGTGCACCTTGCTGTCTGATTTTGCAGATGCAGCGAAGATACGCGACGGCAGCATAAAACTGACGGTTTACGGTTATGATCCGTTTTCCCTGCCGAAGCAGGAAGCGCTGCATGAGATCGCATCTGCTGCGGGTGCATTTGCGCAGGCAGAGGGGACGAAAGAATCCCTGAGTCTGGAAGAAAGCACAGCAGACCGTCTTTATCTGATGGTTGAAGGGGCAGCCGGCGATTATGTGAAGGTTCAAATTGAGGTCAGGCGTGATATACGCCAGCCGGACGGCACGAAGGAAAAACTGCCGGTCATCAGCACAGAAATGAAATTGCCGCTGCTGAATGGATTCGGCGCAGGATTGGTGGATTGGGATGATTTTGATATCTTGCTGGAGCAAGGCGATGAGATCACGCTCGGCGCAGGACTTGGCTATCGGGACGGCGGTGTTCCGAACGGCGGTGCATGCAAAGTGACGCTTTACGGATACAATGAGGCGCGTCCGCCGTTTGCGGAGATGACGCTGCTTGGGGAACAGGAAGCGGATTTGGATCTCACCGGAAAGGCATGCTCTGTGAAAGTCGGCGGAGAGCAGCTTTATAAAACCGGTTTTACGGATTATTATGCAGTTGCGGAATATGCAGGCGAAGCGGCAGATATGCAGTTTGAAGCGGTGAAAAGTGCGATCATCGAGCATACGGAATGGCAGGATAACGGCGAAGATGAGCCGATTCCGGTGATTGTGCAGGATCGTATGGAATCCGGCGAAAATGCGTTCAAAAAATTGCATGACGGCACAGCGTTTCTGTTTTTGGGCAGACCGGAAATCGGCGATCACGGTGAAATCGAAGTGACCGCAGCGCCGTATACCGGCAGGGAAGCGGTGAAATCGGGCAAAGTGACTTTGAAGATCTATGGCTATAACCGTTATCAGATGCCGGATTATGCCGATATGCAGGAAGTGCTGTGTGCGGCATCGGATTATTTTACCGGCAAGGATTCGTTCACAGCGGAGACACCGGAAGCAGCATATTGGGTGCAGGCGAGACACAGAACGCCGCTTGAAACAGACGATGCATACGAGCTGATCGTCAAGCGCGGCACAGAAACGGTGCTGCAAATCCCGATGACGGATTTTGACATGATAAACGGCACGCGGATCACAAAGATCATACCGGCAGCGCTTGGCATAAAGGCAGGCGATGTCATTTCGATCAAGCGGACGGGCAGCAGCGATGAACAGCGGCGGGCAGATGAAAAAGACGGCTGGCAGTTTGCGGTATACAAGGAAGCGCCGGCAAAGCAATTCATGGCAGGCGATGTAAACGATGACGGCTGCGTGGATGTATCGGATGCGGTTTTGACGGCGCGGTTCCTTGCGGAAGATCAGGAAGCGATCATTTCCGTCAGCGGATTGCTGGCAGCCGATGTCAACAGATCGGGCAATCCGGATGCAGAAGATGTGACTTTGATGTTGAAATACATTGCCTGCATCATTTCTGATTTTGAATAATATACAATTATGCGCCTTGTGTTTTGAGCAAGGCGCATAAACTTTTCATAAAATATATAAAAAATACACGAAAACGATTGACAGCTTATGAAGAATGTGGTAAAATGCTAATATAGCCAATCTGTAAAAAACCAAAACAGATGAGGAGAACGTCATGAAACAACGAAAACTGAAAATGATCGCCGGCACGAGCGCAATGGCGCTGCTGGCAGCCGGAACATGCATATCAGCGGATGTTGCATCTGCACAGACGACTGCGTCGTTCACTGAGCGCGCAGAAGGATTCACGAATTTTGAAACCGGCAGCGAAACGGTCATTGTCTTTCAGAAGCAATATGATGCATACCAGGTCGCAGCAACATGCAGCACCCGGGCAGCATTTGCGGAAGTCACGATCGAGACAAAGCGGCCGTTCACGTTTTTGGAAACCGGCAAAGTGCTTTATGACCAGCCGGCGAGCACCATGACGATCTCTCTGCCGCTGACAAACGGTGCCGGCTCATGGGTTTTGCCGGCAAACCAGATGCGCATTGCGGAAGGTGTTGTGGTATGTGTCACGGCGAAATATTATACGTCGGTAAACGGCACAAAGGTTTATGACGAGAGTGCGTCCGGCAGTGTATCGCTTTGCGGCTGCGAGAGTCTGCAAGATCCGGCGGCATATGATGCATTTTATGTCAGCGGCATTTGCACCGAAGCCGTTGATTATGCAGATGTGACGCTGAAAGTGAACCGTCTGGCAAACCAGAAGTATAAGACGGTCAACACGGCATCCACGCGGCTGGATTTCTCCGGCGGCAGCATGACTTCGATGCTGGACAGCAGCAAGCTGAATTTCGCAGCCGGCGATGTGATCGTGCTGGATTATACATTTTACCGCGGCGGGCAGAAGCTGACGGCGGGCAATGCATCGGTTGCGCTCAGCAACACCCCCGGCAGAAGACGCGGCGATCTGGACGGTGACGGAGTCCTGACGAAGAATGATTCCGTGCAGTTGATCGACTATTTGTCCGGCAATGATGAGATAGACAGTGCAGCGGAGATCAGCCTGCGGACAGCCGATCTGAACAATGACGGCAGAATCAGCAGCAAAGATCTGAATATTCTGAAAAAAATGGTCATGTCGCGTTCCTGAGCGCAGGGAGCGAACAGCCCGAAGACAGTTCTGTGCAGGCAGGGTGTCTTCGGGCTTTTGTTATGGATTCCGGCGGATTGGTTGAATGCACAAAACAACAAAGAAATGATATTTCAATATTGTTTATATTTTTAGCTTGCTGCGTGGATGTTCGGAATGTTGTTCAGTGAAATGAGTGAAAACGGACAATGTTTCGGCAGAAGTGCACATTGCATCTTGCGTTAAATTGTGATATAATAGAAGAAAATGACAAAAAGGAGAACCATTCTCATGAGTGCCGGAATCAGTGGTGAAGGAACATGGCAATTGTGCCTCGATCCAGAACCGTGTCAATATGAAACACCGCCGGATGCCTATCCGCTGATGATGCAGCTCCCCGGAACAACAGCGCAGCAGGCGATCGGCGCTTACAACAGTGCGCGTGCAACCGGATATCTCACGGAAAAATACCCGTTCTCGGGGCAGATCTGGCTGCGCAGAACGTTTGTTTTGTTGCCGGGACAGATCGGAATGCCCTGCTTTTTGCATCTGGAGCGCACCCGCATGACGAAGGTGTGGGTAAACGGCGAATATGTCGGCTCTGAAAACAGCCTGTGCACACCGCATATATATGATCTGACGGCATATTCCGAGCAGACGATGGAAATTGTGATCTGTGTCCGGAATATCGGCTATCCGACCCGCGGCGGCCACATGACATCTCCTGATACGCAGACAAACTGGATCGGCATTACGGGCAAAGTGATGCTGGAGATTCATTCACCGGTCTATTTATCGGACTTGCAGGTATATCCGGAGCCGTCATCGGGCACAGCGCTGGTCACGGGCATTCTGCACGGCAGTTCGAGTTCGGAAGCAGAGATCGTGCTGACGGAAGACGGCTGGGGCAAACGGCATGTCTCATGGAAGCTGACTTTGCACGCAGACGCAGACGGCAATTTTTCGATCACACTGCCGCTGCCGGATGAGATCCCGCTTTGGGATGAATACCATCCGAATCTGTTTGGCTTGGTATTCACGCTGAAAAGCGGCGCACACGCATGCGTACAGTTTGGTGTCCGGACATTCCGTGCAGCGGGCGATCATTTTGAGATCAACGGCGTACCGGTCATGCTGCGGGGCAAACATGATGCGATGGTGTTTCCGCTGGACGGAGCCGCCCCGACGGATGCAGAAGACTGGCTGATGATCTTTCAGCAGATGAAGGAATGGGGCATCAATCATTATCGGTTTCACACCTGCTGTCCGCCGGAAGCGGCATTCACGGCAGCAGACGAAGCGGGCATATATATGGAGCCGGAGCTGCCGTTCTGGGGAACGGTGCATGCGCCGGACGAACCGGGATACAACGCTGAGGAGCAGGCATATTTGCTGCGGGAAGGCTTGCGCATCTGCAAGGCCTTCGGCAATCACCCGTCGTTCTGTATGTTTTCGCTTGGAAACGAGCTTTGGGGCAGCGAAAAGCGGCTTGGCGAGATGATCGAAACGCTGCGGAAAGCGGATGCCCGCATGTTATATACGCAGGGCAGCAATAATTATCAGCACATGCCGATCCAGCTTCCGGAAGAAGATTTCTGGACAGGCGTGCGCACCGGAAAAGGCAGATTGCTGCGCGGTTCTTATGCAGAATGTGACGCACCGCTTGGCAGGATCCAGTCGGGGCAGCCGTCGGCATCATGGGATTACGAAGCCTATCTGACCCCATTGCCGGAAGGCGCAGAACCGGAGACAGAAGAACCGGAGCCTGAAACGGAACTGGACGTGCAGGTCGGCATAGAGACAGCACATGCAGCGGTCAAAAAGCCGCACAAGATTCTGCACCCGACGATCCCGGTCGTGACGCATGAGATCGGGCAATACAGCATGTTTCCGGATTTTCGGGAGATTGCGAGATATAACGGTGTACTGGCAGCGGGCAATCTGGAGATTTTTCAGGAAAAATTGGAGCAAGCGGGAATGGGCGAACAGGCGGAAGAATTTTTTGCGTGTTCGGGCGCATTTGCACGCGAATGCTATAAAATGGAGCTGGAAGCGGCGATGCGTTCCCCGCATGTAGCGGGTTTCCAGATCTTGGATCTGCAAGATTTTCCGGGGCAGGGCACAGCGCTTGTGGGCATGATGAATGCGCTGCTGGAAAACAAGGGCTTGGTTTTGCCGGAGCAATGGCGCGGATTCGGCGGCGATCTGGTACCGCTTGCGATCTTTGATACTTATGTGATGCCGGCAGGCAAGACGTTCCGGATCAAACTGGCGATCCGCAGCAGCAGACCGGAGATTCCGGCGCAGAAGCTGGCGATCACGCTGTTGATCGGCACAGTGCGTTTTGAGGGCGAGATCGAAGTGCCGCGCTCAGCACCGGGCTTGATCCGGCTTGGAACGGTCGCATTTGCGATGCCGGAAGGCTTGGACGGCAGGGCAGTCCTGACGTTATCGCTGCCGCATGAAAAGATACAGAATGCATGGGAATTATGGTTTTTGCCGCCGGTCAGACCGGTTCTGGAGAATCCGGATATTCACATTGTGCACAGTTTCACGGATGCCGAGCCGTATTTGCGGGAAGGCGAACGGGTGCTGCTGCTGCCTTATGAGATCACGGAAGCAGTGGAAGGATTTTACTGCACGGATTTCTGGAATTATCCGATGTTCCGGAGCATTTCGGAATCTCTGGGCAAAAAGGAACCGGTCGGGACGCTTGGGCTGTGCATAGACGAAACGCATCCGATCGCACAGGCGATGTTCAGCCGGTATTACAGCACGCCGCAGTGGTATCAGCCGGTCACGAATGCACAGTGTGCGGTGCTGGATGCAGCGCCCGCGGGATACCGTCCGATCGTGCAGATGATCGACAATGCATCCCGGAATCACAGGCTTGGCTTGATTTTTGAAACCGCGGTATCAGGCGGAAAACTGCTGGTCTGCACGATCCGGCTCGGTGCGCTTCCGAATGATCTGGGCATGAATCTGATCCGGCATGCGGTATATGAATATGTGCAGAGCACGGCATTTGAACCGGAGGAGCAGCTTCCTGCGGAGATGTTAAGGGGGCTGTTCGGATGACAGATTATCAGGTTCCGGAGAAATATCGTGTTTTATCGGGCAGCGCATTGAAGCTGATTGCCCTGATTACGATGATAATTGACCATATCGGCGCATTTTTGCTGGTGGTATGGGAACCGGCGGTGAAGCCGATTTTTGCGGCTGCACCGGCTTGGCTGACGCTTTACGCGATCTGCCGGACGATCGGGCGGGCAGCGTTTCCGATCTATTGTTTTCTGGTGGCAGAGGGTGCGCGGTATACGCACAGCCGCAAGCGATACGGCATCAATCTGCTGGGATTTGCGCTGCTCTCGGAGATCCCGTGGAATCTGGTGCACAGCGGCACGCTGCGGTATGAGAGACAGAACGTATTTTTCACGCTGTTTCTTGGATTTCTATGCATTTGCGTCTGTGAAAAGCTCCGTGAGAAGCCGTTTTTGGGGCTGGTCGCTCTGGTGACATTGATCGCATTTGCGGAGTATTTTCATGCGGATTACGGCAGCAAAGGCATGGCGCTGATCGTCCTGATGTATGCGCTGCGGGAAAAGACGGCAGTCCGGACGGTAACGGGCTGCTGCATGCTTGGCTCGCCGGTGCGGGAGCTGCCCGGGTTCCTGCTTTTGTGGCTATATAACGGAAAACGCGGATTTATTCAGGGAAAAGCGGGAAAATACTTCTTTTATGCGGCATATCCGCTGCATATACTGATTTTATATCTGATCCGGAGTCATATTTTCGGATATGACGGATGACAATGGGGGGCGAAAAAATGGAGCCGAAACAGGGAGAAACGATCATCGCAGGCGTATTGTTCAAGCGCAAATTTCACTGGTACTGCACAGAAAGAGCGCTCTGGAAGATGGATTATCGCCGCTTATACGACAGTTATCATGACCGTTACAGACGGGAAGGCAAGGGCGAGGCGGCATTTGTGAAAGAGGTCGGTTCGTTCGGCGAATTTATCAGCAGCCGCTATCGGATTCCGGTGCTGGATAAGGATACGGCGAAGGAATTCCTGAAACAAATTGCAGCAGATGAGATTTCCGCGGGAGAGCTTGCATATATGGCAGACCGTGCAGAAGTGCAGGGCGCGATTCAGCCGGAATTATATGTGAATTTTGACGGCAGACAGCTCTATGCAGCAGATACGGCAGAACGATTTGAGCAATATGCGCCGGCGGGCTGGCAGACGGCGCGTGCAGATTTTCGCAGTCTGATTCCGGAGCAGGAACGCTTCTGGAGATGATTTTTACAATAGCAATATTATCTTTATATTGGCAATATTATCGTAAATCAGCCGCGGCAGGCGTGCTTCCGGAGATGACTGTTCATAAAGGCAATATTGTTCATATATCAGCAATATTGTTTTAGGCGGACGAAGGCGGGATCATAAAGGGTACAGCGTCATTGCTGCACCCCGCGGAATGCGAACGCGCTTTTGCGTTCCGTTTGACAGATCAGATTTCGCAATATCGTTTCCGATATC
>DMBA01000256.1:0-8424 GCA_003446315.1 Ruminococcus sp.
AAGATGTGGTGGTCACTTTGGTGGTGGTAGTGGTTTCACCGGAAGAAGTGGTTCTATCGGTGGTTGTGGTGGACACATCGGTGATTGTGGTAGTTCCATCGGTGGTTGTGGTAGTGGTTTCACCGGAAGAAGTGGTTCTATCGGTGGTGGTTGTGGTGGTTTCACCGGAAGATGTGGTTCTATCGGTGGTTGTGGTGGACACATCGGTGATTGTGGTAGTTCCATCGGTGGTTGTGGTAGTTTCACCGGAAGATGTGGTTCCATCGGTGGTTGTAGTGGTTTCACCGGAAGATGTGGTCACATCGGTTGTCGTTGTGGTAGTGATTTCGATATCCTCAACAATGATCTCGTCGATGACACGGATGACATCATAATAGAGGGTACCGGAAGTACCATAGTTGGTATCTGCGCTTGCGCTGACTTCCTTATGGGAAACAACATCAACAATGCGCTTGCCTTCCGCAGCATAGATCGAATCGAGCGATGTGTGGATTGCTGCAAGCAGGTCATCGTGCTGATCGTCAGCGATCTTGAAATCAACAGAAGCGTTGTAGCCGTTGATCTGGATATCCCAGTCATAGCCGTCATTTGCAATTGCCTTCACATCAGCGGTGGAAAGGTTGATCGTAGCAGTTGCACCGTAGGACTCATTGAAAGCATTGATGGTCTTGGTGACCCAGTTGTTGACACGCTCACTGTCCAGAGCGCCGGTTGCGGTATCAGGCTGTCTCTTGTCGATTGCATTTTCAGCGCGGTTCACGAGCTTTGCCGGAACGCCGGAGCTTTCGATCGCAGCATCGACAGCAGCCATATAGTCTGCATAAACAGTGTCGATATCGTCGCCGGAAACGGAAATGTTCTTGCCTGCTTCCACGAGTGCTCTGACATAGCCGTCATAACGAACAGCCTTATCGAACTTATCGTTGATGAGCTGATTGAACTGCTCAACGGGGCCGCCGGTTGCAGCAGCAGCGCTGAGGATCACGTTTCTGACTTCCTCAACCTTCGCAAGTGCATAGTTTTCGATCTCATCATCGACATACTTCTTGCCCTTCTCATCGGTGAAGGTGGTCTTATAGGTAACAGTCTTGGACATGTAGTCGACTTCAGCGGTCACGGTGATATTACCGCTGATCTGAACCTGGCTCCAGTCGATCTTGAAATCAACGCCTGCATCATCAGCGATCCGGTTATTGTTTGCTCTCTTGAGGTTGTCCTCAAGGATCACAGCCAGAGTCGGCATCATATCCTGAACATCAGCCGTTGCAACAGCAGTACCGTCCGGGCTGACGGTCACGGTGGTGTCACCGATGCAGTCAAGCAGAGCCTGCACATCTGCGGCGGTCAGATTATTGCTGACCTTTACGCTTTTTTTGCTGTAGTTGTCATACATCTTCTTTACACGGTTTCTGATGCTCTGAAGATGCTTGGAAACAGTCTTCTCGGGAGATGCAGTCAACTTCGTATTGAGTTTATCTGCCCAGTCAGACGGCTGTTCTCTGCCTTCTCTTGTAGCAATTTCCGGATTCTCTTTCGGAATCGGAACATTGAGAACCATCTCCTTGTCAACTACAAGGTTGCCGGATGCATCAGACAATGCTGCCGTGTCTGCTGCACTGATGTTCACATTTGCTGCAGCAGATGCGATCTGTGTCAGAATGAGAACAGAACTGGATGCAGCGGCGAGCGTGCGCTTAAAAAGTGATTTCATTCAAACCTCTCCTTATGAATAGATTATGTACGGGATGTGACTGTGCGGCGGTAATACGGGCTGTTCCTTTACTCTTTGCTGACTACGCACTGAGACACATATACATATTGACATTATAGCATTCTTCTCTTGAAAAAGCAAGCCTTTTTCTTCAAATTGTAAAGATTCTACAAACTCCGCATTTCGGGATGTAGCTGTTTAGATAATTTTCACACGGCTTTTCCGAAATTTCCCAGCTAGTTCGTGCGTTTTCGACACTTTCACCTGAAAAATTCATATATCTTCCATGAGAACATACACCTGATGATGCAAAGATATAATTGTTATAATATAAAAATATATAGATTTTCCATAAAACCTCTTGACAAATCGAGAAAGATATGATATAATACAGACATAACAAAGAAATCAATCGCTTAGCTGTTGATTTTAAGGAGGCGTTACCAATGGGCTGAGCAGTTTCGTAATCGGAGAAACAAATATCACAGAAAGGATGTGCTTCCGATGCAGAAGTACGTTTCCGGATAAAATTCCGGCATTCACACTATTATAATATAACGAAACGGACGTGATTCCAATGTACAGGCAATCTCAAATTCAAGATTTCTGACAGCCTGAAAGGATGTGTTTCCAATGCAGTCACATTGGTTGATCCTTCAGCAATCCGGAGTGGTATAGACTGGAGTGCTGAAGATATGAATAAGATAACTTCATAAGCAGCACTGTCACCCGTGCAGACAGTGCTGCGATATTTCGATATTCATAAAGAGGCGATTCGGATTCGGATCGCTTTTCTTTTTTTGCATTGACAAGCAGCGGCAGATCCGGTATAATAAAAGCAGTTTTGTTTCCATGATGTGTGAAGGAGTTGCTGCTTATGGATCCAATCCAGACATTGCCGGATCTTTTGTTTTCCGGCAGCGTTCTGACCGGATACGCATGCACCGGCATTTTTTATCTGCTGCTGCCCGTTGCCGCTTATCTGATCCTGCGCAAATTCAGCGAAACAAGGATCTATGCCGTCATAATCGGCTGCATCGTATATTTTCTTTCCGTCAAACTTTGTGATCTCTGCGCGATGGTTGTTGGTTCCGGTCTGCCGTTTTCGGCAAAAGTTGTTGTTGCCTCTGCATTGGCAGCATTTTTCGAGGAACCCGGCAGATTGCTTGCCATGCGTTATCCGATTGCTGATATCCGCAAAAACAGTTCTGTCATTTGTTATGCGATCGGGCATGCCGGATTGGAATGCGTCATTCGCGCCATACACGCATTCCGGATCTTCCGAACAGGCGCGCTTGTGAATCAGCGCGGTCTGCAAAGCATTCTGAACGGCAAATCCGCCGAACAAGCCGCTGCCGCCGCCGCTGAATTGCAGCAATATGCAAACCACGATCTTTTCGCCGGCTTCTGGGATATATGCAATGCCGTCACCAATTTCGGCGTACACATTGCGCTTTCCCTGCTGATCTTCAACAAAGCCATCCGAAGCGGCATCTGGCTGCGCTGGCTGCTCCTCGCAATTCTCCTGCATTATCTGTTGAATGCAGCTGCATTTTTCACCGCATTCAGCCCGAACGCATCGCTTTCCGGCATGATCGGCTGCGCATGCGGCATCGGCATCGCAGCGCTTGTTTACCGCCTGATCGACGGAAAAGCCGTCATCAACGAAATTCTGTATCCGCTTGCAGACAACAACTGACACATATGAAAAGCCCGAAAGCAACATGTAAGCCGTTGCTTTCGGGCTTTTTTCGATCAGGTTGCAAGATCAAGCGCAATATATGCCGTATTCGGATGAATAATCAGATTATCGTCCACCTTGACCGAGAAATCCGTCAACTGCGAAACATCCGCTTTATAAAGATCGCCTGTTTTTCCGGCAGCACAATCCACAGTCAAAGTGCCTTCCACCTCTGTTTCCGAAACGGAAGTGAGATGCAGCCATACTTCTTCCTCGCTGTTCTCGCGCAGCCGCACGCATGCAAAAGAGCGATCCGGTTCTTTTGCCATCAGCACGGTCAAAATGCCGATGCGTTCCTGTGCCAGCGCTTCAATTTTGCGGGAAGTCACAATATAACTGCCGTAGCAGAATTCCTTGAAATCGTCTTCTCCCAGCACATTCAGGCGTTTCCGCTTCGGTGTACCGTCCGCAGCCTCGCCGTCATACAGATACAAAACTGCATTTCCTTCCAGACCGGCAGCATCATCGCCGAGCATCTTTGTGCGGACAGCCCATCCTGCTTCTGTTCCGTCGGCATAATCCGCACGCGCTTCCGAAACCGGAACCCATGTGCACACGACCGGCGAATTATCCGATTTGTATACAACCGTGAACGGTTTTTTCGCATCCGTCAATTCTTCGCGCAGCAGAATCCGTTCCACCGCAAATGACAGCATATCGCAATATCGTCCGTAATTTTCCTTCGTGGCATCCAGAATCTCGATTTCACGCAGTCCGCATGTGCGCAGACCTCTTGTCGTGATCCAGAGATGGTCGTCCTCTTCCGTGCCGTGCAGCTCCAGATTATACAGATAATCCACCATCGGCGGCACTTCGCTGCGTGCTGCCATCAGAACCCATGTTGCAGGCAGCATCTTCATGCGGGAATAGTCCAGATACGCAACCGCTTCCGGGCAAAGCAGATTCGCAAATTTCAATTGCATATGCAGGGCAATATCCGGCTGCTTTTCCTCAAACGGCATCAGGAAGACCACTGTCCCTTCCGCAGATTCCACTGCCTTCAGGGATTCATCCGAAACCGGAGATGCCGGACGGAATTCCCGATAATCCGGAACCGGCTGACACAGGATCGCAAGCTGATAAATGTCATGCGAGCCGTCTGCCACACCGATCTGGAAGGCAAGCATGCCCTGCTCCTCATCCGCTTTCGAGAGCAGCACAACATATCTGCCGTCCTGCTGCAATTTTCTGGTCACGCTATCCACAGTCAGTTCTTCCGGCAGCGTGCTGCAAACCGCACCGATCACCGATACAGACTGTTCTGCATCGCCGTGGATCAGGTCATTCGCATCCTTTTCATAAGGCGGCAATTCTGCCTGCAAATAATCCGTCATATAGGTGTTGCCGTTTCTCGCATCAAACTTTTCTGCGAGTGTTTTTGCTTCTTCATAGAAATAATCCCGCAGCTCCGAAGTCTGATAGTGGAAATCCTCCCGATACAGTGCAAAATCAGTCGGCAGAATCAGAACCAGCGAATCATCTTTCATCTGCCTGAAAAGCTGATATGCGCCGGCAGCAAACATAAAGCGGGAACGATGATTGCGGCAAGCAATGAAATTCGGCAGCTCATGCCGGAAGATCAGTGTGCCCATGTGATGGCTGACCGCCGCATAATACCGGAGCAGCGTGCTGATTTCCGGCAGATCATCCATCTGCTGCTTGGCGATCGCATAAAGCTGCTTTGCCATTGTGCGGGAATCGTCATATTCCCCGTGGCGGATATTATATTCGATCCATGCCGCATAGGTATTATCCGGCACATTGCCGCAGTGCAGGGAGCCGTCAAAGATCGGCTTGCACATGGCATCCGCTTTCTCAGGATGGTCAAAGAGGAGCTGCATCTGCACATCATGCGAAAGCTCGCAGGCAGCGCAGTCTTTCAGCGCATCTTCCGGCTCACGGCGATATTTACCGTATTCCGATTCCGGCATCAGATTGCCGGTGAAGCGGGATGCCACTTCGCGCAAATAAAGGTATGTGCGCTTGGAATAGCCGTATGTTTCCAGTCTCCGGCTGTATTCTGCAAAGAATTCTTCGATCTTCTCCAGCGGGATATGGTGGAAATCCAATGCATTTTCAATGACCAGCTTGAAGCTCCACATGAGCATTTCCTGGTTTTCCGGATCTTCCTGCAATTCCTCACTTGCATCATAAATAGCGATCATCTCCGGGAAGATCACCAGCGCATCCACAACATCGCTTTCAAACGTCGATTCATTCAAAAGCCGATGGCGGAAGCGAAACTGCCATTCCGTATCCTTTGCCTCATCCGCTGCCTGGATCGCGGTTTTGATCGCACGCAGACGCGGCGCACCGTGTTCCATCTGCTGATAGTCCTGAATATATTGTTCAGCGTTAAACATAAGGTTCCTCCGTTTAAGGTTATAGAAGCGCCGTACCGATGCGCTTATTTTTCAAATTCGGCTTGCAGAAAGTCCAGCATCTGCTGAAAACCCTCATCCGATACCGGATATTCCGCACTGCCTTCGATCTCACCGCGTTCCTTCACGATCTCATAGCACAGATCCTGCCGCCACACCTCAATATGCAGCAGACCGTCTGCCGGTTCCACACGATAGCGCAGATGTTTCCGGCTTCCGGTGTGTATATTGCCGGATTCAAAATAAAAGGTTTTCGGAATATCGAACGCATTGCGGGGCTGATGTTCTTCCATGCCCTTCCTCCTTTGAAAAAAACTGCCCTCGCAAATCTGGTTCTGCGAGGGCAGATATCACTGTTAGCTCTTCACTTCGATCGGCGACGGCGCTGCACCCAGCGTATCCTCGATCTCATCATATACATCATAAAGATGCATCACGCAGGTTTCCAGCTTCTTGCAGATGTGTTCGTCCAAACCGAGCGAATCCCGCAGCTCATTCAAAGCGCGGCGCTCAGATGCATCCTCAAAGCCGTCTGCGAGTGCAAACGAATAGATCTCCATATAAACCTTGCGCTTGCTGACATCATTGAGCTGTGCCAGTGTGTCGCGGGCAGCAGCGGTTGCAGTCGGATCATAGGTAAATCCGTATACGCCCAATGCAGCCTTATATTCTTCCAGCATTGCGTCTTCTTCCGCAGTCACAATACCGTCTTCCTCGATCATTTCCGCTGCAAGCGTCAGGAACGCTTCCGCTTCGATTCTCTCAAATTCATGCAAAAATAACATTTTTTCATCCCGTCCTTTCAATTGTTGCATTACAGGGCGATGCCGCTGTATTCTCCACCCCGGATGCGGGGATTAGTTATAGTATATCATAAATTGCAGAAAAAAGCAAGCAATTCTCATGAAAAATCTGTGTAAACGGCAAAAAACTGCCATTCAGAAGATTTTCGCAGAAAAACTTGTTTTTTTCATGATTTGCAGAAAAAAACGGCTTTCCGTTTCCCCGGTATACTATTTATATATGTGTTTTCATATAAAGCTGCAAAACAAACCGGTTACAAACCTGTTTTTCTTTCAAAAATCGCGTTCCGGCAGTCATTTTGCTCCAAATTCTGCGCAAAATAGTGTGTTTTCTACTGTCCTATTGTGTCTTTTTACTGTCCGATTATCGCAAAAAAGAAAGGATTTGTAACGAATTTATTACAGACCGGTAACAAGGTGACCGACTGGATTTCGTATAGATTTGCCAAATTGCAGCGCTGATAGACAACAAATCGCACAAAAACCGGCTCGTTTTTTGATAAAATTAAAAAGATTATTCAGCAGAACGCCGAAAACACGCCTTCTTCATAAAAAATTCAAAGGTTGACAAATTGATTACAACGTGCTATAATATGGTTGCGGCGTTACAAAAACGGCAAAGCCGCAGCCTGCAATCCGTATACCGGAAACCGGTCAGGCATAACATAGAGACAGCCGGATAACGGGAAAACCTGCGCTCACCCCAGTTCACCGAAAACCACAAACAGGAAAGAGAAGGTAACCCACATTATGAAAGAACAATTAAAACGTATCCTAGCAACCGCAGCGGCGAGCCTCACAGTGCTCCCCTGCATCTTCGCATCCCCCGCCGCATTTCCTGCGGCAATCACAGTTTCCGCGGCAGATACAACAGATGTGACAGCCGCCGGAACCATGTACACCGATTCCGCTTCATTCTTGCAAAAACTCAATGTTATCCGAAACGGCGCGTGCGGTCTCTATGCAAATACCAGCAAGGCTCCAACCGGTCACGACCTCTCCGTTGGCAGCCGCCTCAATACCAGTTATCGGTATTATACGGTCACCCCTTCCGGTCAAACCTGGAACGGCTGGCAGTGCTTCATTTATGCGCAGGGTGTTTACGGTCAGCTCTTTGATGAGCTTCCACTCAGCGGCGCAGGCGGTTATAATCATTCCCGTGTTGCAATCCGCAATGCCACTTCCATTTCGGCTGACTCCTTCAAAGCAGCAGGCATCATGCCCGGTGCTTATATCCGTACCACTGCCAATTCCGACGGCAGCTATAACGGCAGCAACGGTCACTCGCTGATCGTCCTCGGCTACAGCGACTGGAGTGTTTACATTCTGGAAGGCAATGCCGATAACCGCGGTCTGATCCGGGAAGCAACCATGACATTCGCCGAATTCAACCGCTATTACCTGACCAATACCGGCAGAAGAATCAGTCACATCGTGCAGCCGACCGATGACTATTACAGAACTGTTTACGGCATGAGCTTCAGCACGCCTGCCGAAACAACACCGATCACCAAGCCGTCCACCACGGCAACCACGACGACCAAGACCACGACAACCACCACAACAACCACGACAACCACGACAACCACAACCACAACAACCACCACGACGACAACAACGACTACGACAACCACTGCAACAACACCAGCCACAACCACAGCAGCAACTGCTGCTCCGGTTGAAACCACCATTTCTACGGAAACCACTGTTTCCGCCCCGACTGTGCAAACTCTGGATATGCTCTTTATTCAGCGGCCGGATATGACGCTTCATCCGGATCTTCCGGAT
>DMBA01000256.1:8475-8728 GCA_003446315.1 Ruminococcus sp.
CGACTTCCGTGACATGGTCAAGCAGCAATCCTGCGGTCGTAACAGTTGATGCTTCCGGCATCATCCGTCCGCAGGCAAACGGTTACGCAATGATCCTTGCGCAGACCCCCACCACCCTCTATGAATTCCCGATTCTGGTTTCCATCGTGGAATGGAATCAGCTCGGCGATGTCGATCTGGATGGTGACATCAGCTCCTCTGACGCTGTTCTGGTGCTGAATTCTTATCTCGCAAGTATCATGGACAACCCCAC
>DMBA01000218.1 GCA_003446315.1 Ruminococcus sp.
TGTTTTCGCCCATCGGCGGCTCAAAGCAGAAAGCATAGATGTTTTCTTTTTCGAGGCTGAGGTTGCCGATGCCGCCGTTGTGGGTGATATCGGCAGCGGTGAGGTTTGCCGTTGCAGCGCCGCGGCTGTAACCGCCGATCCAGAGCTTTACGTTATCCTGGAACTCGCTCATATGTGCGTTGACATAATTTGCAAGCTGCCCTTCCACATAGGTTGCAGCAGTATTGAAGCCGGTATGTCTGCCGCCTGCACCGACGGTAAAGTTGCCTGCCCATTCGGCTTCATAGCCGCCGCCTCTGGTCGAAACGGCAATCAGCGTGACAGGCTCTCCGTTGACGGTAATATCCTTATGTGCAAAGATCGCCGCCATCGAGTCTTCGGAAGGTCTTTCCCGGAAGGTATCCGTCACTTCGATATCGTCAAATTCAAGTTCATTCAGGAGCGCCAGCGCATTCTTCGGTTTATCCTGATAGCTTGCAGCCTCATTGCTGCCGAATGCAGAGAGTACGAAGCAGAGTGTCATGGTCGCAAGGCTGTAGTTATGGTTATCGGTTGCCGGCTTTGCAAAGTAAGCCTCATCGAAGAAATAATCCGCTTCAAAGTCATGGTCATCCTTGGAAGGAAAACGGAATTTACCGCTTTTTACCTGGCTGGTGATCTCATCCGCAACTTCACCGAATGTGAATTCGAGATGATCCGGATCGTCGACCGGATAGAAGTAGCGGTCGCTGGTTGCGAGTTCTCTTGCGGTCAACCGGAAGAATTCCGCAACCGGTTTGCCGAGATCCGGCATAGATTCGAGTGTCTGGAACAGACCGATGGTATAGATGTAAGTGCCCTTATCCTTGATCGCCTGCGCCTGATCGTAAGCGATATTGGCATAAGCATACAGATTGATGCCTGTATCAATCCGATACCAGTCGCTTGCGATCGTGCCGCTGCCATAATGGCCGGAGAAAGAATAGTCGCCCTCATTTGTCATACCGGTCGTAAAGAGCACGATATTTTTGATCGCATTCTCATCGGTCACCTGATCCATGAGCGCATCTGCTGCACGCAGACCGGAAGCGATATCTCTTGTCACGCTGCCATCGGTGAGCGAACGGATCTGTGTTTTGAGCTGATCGAAATCCTGTGTAAAGCCGCTGAGGGTCTGTGCATTGGCCTTAAAGGAAACGACAGCAACATGGTTGTTTCCGCTTGCAGTCCGGACGTTATCCAAAAACCGTTCCGAAGCGGTCTTCACATAAGAAAGTGCGGTATCCGCCGTAAAGAAAACGGAACCGTTGTTCAAAAAGTCGGCTTTGCTTGAGGTATCCAGTACCAGAACTGTATACCGTTCTTCCTCTGCTGCGGCGGCATTGAGCTGAAATGCCGAAAGCGGCAGTGCGAGGAAGACAAACATGACGGTCATAAACAATGATAGGATCCTGCTGATTGTTTTGTGTTTCATGCGATCTTTCCCTCCTGTTTTATGATATTGCGAAAAATTTTCTGCATAAGCAGACTTCCGGAGATGATCTGTATCGCATCGGACAAGGTGCAGTTTTTTCTGAGAATGCTTCTCCTTTCCGCACAGGTTTTGTCTGCCGGTTGTGCTGTTCAGAACGTGCTGCCCGCATCCGCCGGAACAGAAATCTCCATTGGCAATGGTGTCGGCACCGGCGAGGGAATGCCGCAAATGATAGTTTTCCTATCATTTTTGGTATAATGAGTTACTTTATATGCAAAAAGCGCCCAAAATACGGACACTCTGCACAGCCGTAAACCGCAATCCCCAGCCGTTACTGAAGACATTTTATCACGTTTCCACTTATTTGTCAAGTATTTGGATAAACATGTTTTTCAATATGGAGAAAGAAAAACAGAAAACGATGAAAAGAGCCGAAAATGCAAATTTATCGTGCCGCAATCCTGTTCTGTTTGTCTATTGTTTCAAAGACGGTATTCTGTTCAGTTTTTTATATAAACTGCCGGCGTGCCTGCCCGCTGTTTCGTTTTTTCAATATGGCATCCGCATCCTGTCTTCCTTGCACTGCTTTGAACGCCTTGCATTCAAAATATTTGTTATCTATTGACAACAAAGCGGACATGTGTTATACTATGATATAGAGGAAAACCAGATGCCGCCGGCAAAAAAGACCGCCGTCTGCATCGGAAAGGAGCCTGAACAGGAATCCGCCATGTATCAGAAGAACTACCGCATTGCAGATTGCGTCATAGCGATCTGTTCCCTGTATCAAACCGTGCACGCTTATTGCGCAGGCTACGAAACCGATGAACCTGCTGAATTTTCTGTTGTGATCGCACCGGAAGACATTGTCTATGAGCGTGAAAAATGCGCACAGGAATATCGTTTGGAACAGCTTCCGCCGCCGCATTTTTCGGAAGAAGTGCTGGAAACGACTGCCGTTTACCGCAAAATCGCAGAACAATTGATCGACCGGGATCGTTTGGTGTTTCACGGTTCAGTCGTCGCAGCAGACGGACAGGCATATTTGTTCACGGCAAAATCAGGAACGGGGAAATCCACCCACACAAGGCTCTGGCGGGAGCTTTTGGGCGAACGCGCCGTCATGGTCAATGACGATAAACCGATCCTGCATGTCGGCGCAGACCATATCACCGCATACGGCACCCCGTATAACGGCAAACACCGGCTTGGCTCAAATATAGCCGTCCCGCTGAAAGCCGTCTGCATATTGGAACGCGCCGATCAGAACCGGATCACGCGCATCGGAAAATCGGAAGCATATGCCATGCTTTTGCAGCAGAGTTACCGTCCGCAGAAGCCGGCGCAGCTTGCAAAGGCGCTGCATCTGATCGACGAACTGGCTGAAAAAACGGCATTATACCGGCTTCACTGCAATATGGATCTGTCCGCAGCGGAGCTTTCATATCAAACCATGAAAGGAACGGCATTATGAAGATCAACGGAAATTTTTTGGCACATGAAGACGGCGATACCAAACTTTTAGTATCCACCGGCGCATCCAAATTTTCAGGATTGGTGCGCAGCAACAGCACTGCGGGCTTTATCATCACCTGTCTGGAACAGGATACAACGGAAGATGCGATCGTGGAGAAAATGCTGCAAAAATGGGATGTCTCCGAGAAGATCGCTCGGCGGGATGTCCGGAAGATCGTCGATCAGCTCCGGGGCATCGGTGCGATTGACGACTGACCGTCATTCAGTTTTTGGAAAAAGGAATCTCATTCAGATGTAAATGAAAAAGGCGGGGAATTTTTTTGGAATTACCCCGTTTTTTCATTTTTTCGTTCGGAATCTATCTAAAATGGGGGTGATATGCATGGAGTCCGAAGCACACCGAATCATTACCCGCGTTTATCAGGCAAAAGAAGACAGTCAGGCAGCCGATGCACTGATTGCAGATTATATGCCGTTTATCAAATCAGAGACATCAAAATTTTTGAAGCGGCAGCCTGAACCAAGTGATGATGAACTCAGCATCGCAATGCTGGCATTTTATGAAGCAGTGTGCGGATATTCCAGGCTGCGGGGAGCTTTTTTGCATTTTGCTGCAATGCAGATCAAAAACCGGCTGATAGACTATTATCGGAAAGAAAAACGGGCAAAAGGACAAATATCGTTGGATTCGGCAGCGGATCCGGACGGACAAACAGAATTGATCGACACATTACAAGATGAACATGATGATTATGCCGAGCTGGAGATGCGGGAAGCTACAGCACAGGAAATCGAAGAATTAACGGCACAAATGAAAGAATTCGGGGTCGCCGTCACAGATATCGCAGAGAATTCGCCAAAGCAGCAGCGAACACTGGAGATCTGTCAGGCAGCTGTGCATTATGCGCGGCATCATCCGGAAGTGCTGGAAGATTTTCTGCGAACAAAGCGCGTTCCGCTTGCGAAGCTGGCAGAAGGTGCCGCCGTCGAACGAAAAACGCTGGAGCGACACCGGCGATATCTCGTTGCAGTCCTTCTGATCTGCACAAACGGTTACGAAATACTGCGCGGGCACATCATGCAGGTTTTGAACAGGGGGGAACATACATGAAGTATCTGGTAATCGAATGTCATCCGGCATATGCAGTTTTGATGGATGAAGCGTCCCGGTTTGTAAGGGCTGCGAATCTGCATTACACTGTCGGGCAGACCGTCACAGATCCCGTCCTGATGCAAAATGAAACAACCAAAACGGCACTGCATCGCTCCGTCATCGTGCGTATTACAGCGGCAGCAGCGTGTTTGTTATTGCTTTCCGCAGCGGGTTTCCGGTATTATAACCGCAATCTGAAAACAGAATCGGTCGTCGTCATTGCATCGGGATTCAATATTGAGATGGGACTGAACAGCCGCGGCAAGGTCATATCACTGAACAGTGACACAGAAAACGGACAGGCGCTGCTGCGGGAATACAGAGGAAAGAATAAAACAAGCGTAGAAGCAGCGAATGATTTGTTGCAGCTCCAGATCGACAAGGGTATGATCGCAGACGGTGACACTGTCCGTTTTTATATTGCATCTGATAACGCCGCATCATATTCCGCATATAAAACGGCATTAGAAGCGGAGATTCCGAAGATGAGCCTGCATATTGAGGTTGAGGAGATGACACCGGCGATTACAGCACCGGCAGCAAATACGGAAGCGCCGGCACAAACAGCTGCACCGGCACAGCCATCGCGTGATCCCGTTCCGCCGGCTGAAGCCGTACAGCCGCATGAAAATGCAGTGCCGCAGATTGAAACACCGCATGCAGCACCGTCTGTGCCATCGGATTCTGCCCGGAACGAAGGATCGGCAGAGCCGCCGCATGCCGATCCGCACGCAGAACCGGCAGAACCGCCGCAGCCGCATGAAACACCGCAGCCGCCGCAGCCTCCGCAGCCCCCGGCGGGTCAAAATGACCGTACTGACCGGATCGACGACCCGCCCCATCCGGAACCGCCAAGTGCACCGGAAGCAGGCGCAGAGCCGCCGCATGCAGAACCGCCGACACCGGCAGAGCATCATGGTGAAAGCAATCCGCCGCATGCGGAGCCGCCGATCGAACCGCCTGTTGCACCGCCGGCAGTACCGTCGGCAGTACCGCCGACCGCTGATCTCGGAGCAGCCCCGCCGATCGGAAACGGAAAAGCGCCGCTGCTTTGCAATGAATCTGCGCGTGTTCTGGAATAAAGTGGAAGCATATCCTCTCCAAATTTACATAACAAGGCACACCTCCAAACGACAATAGAGCGTTTGGGGGTGTGTCTTGATTTTTTCTGCGGCAGCAATTATATATTGCTTATAAATCAACGCATTATCTTAGTTTTACACTCTTATCCAGTCAT
>DMBA01000168.1 GCA_003446315.1 Ruminococcus sp.
TCTTACGCAGCTCGGACTCCCCTGTCAGCCGAATGATACAGAGATCATGCTGGCTGAAATCAAAAGAAGATTCAAACAATTTCTCGGCAAGTCATGCCCGCGGGCTGTGCTGAACTGGATCAGGGGCAGGAATCCCGGTGTGACAAACCGCCGGAACAATTATGATCTTTGCTTTGCACTGGAAATGGATGAACAACAAACTGCACTGTTCTTTCAAAAGCATTATCTGACATTGCCGTTTTATGTCAAAAGCAAAGTAGATGCAGTGTTTTTGTACTGTCTGCATTATCATAAACCATATCAGACAGCGGTAAAACTGCTGGAAGAAAGCAGCGATTTTGTCAATCAGGAAAATGCACATACTGCAACATCACAGATCAGGTCGATCATCCTGCAAACCGATGATGACGCAGTATTTTCACGCTATCTGTCTGCACATTGCTATGGAAATGAACAGCAATTCCAGCTCGCAAGAAAAATCATTAAACTTGAAATTGAACATGTCAAAAAACATATTATAAAATTTGACACCGAATCGCAGCTTACAGCGGATCGGCTCAACAGCGCAACCATTTTTGAATTGCTTGGATATCACTATCAAAGAAGCGAAAAGGCAATCGAAAAAAAACTGCCGAAACGATTTACGGAATCTTTGCCCAATGATGTAACACTCGGAAAAATCATCCATGACGAGGAAGCATCCTATGAGCTTCTGCGTAAAACAATGATGCTGCTTCGGTTTTATAATTTTTATTCGGAAACGGTGAATCCGGATCATCAGACGACAAATGAAAATCTGATGGATTTTCATGCAGAATTGGATGAGATGCTCTTTTCCTGCGGATTTGCGCAGACATATTTGCGGCATCCGTTTGACTGTTTGCTCCTTTATTGTGCAAACTCCTATGACCCGATCACAACGCTTCACACTGTCATGGAATATGGACGGAATTGATTTTTATATCCGCACGCTTCGCGCATGTATAATAAAACAGAAAGGGGGCGTAAATCATGGATGAAGAATTACAAATCGGAGAAGTGCTGAAAACGGACGGTCGGGAGTATACTGTCATACAGTTTCTCGGACGCGGCAGCAGCTTTACTGCCTATCTTGCGGAATGCAAATGCGGCGGATTCATAACAAAATGCATTCTGAAACAAAGCAGATCCGTTACAGATGCATGGCGTGACGAAAATGATCTGAATGCGCAGTCTCATTATCTGCGCACTGCACAAACACAGCATCATATCCGGCAGATCGCACATCTGATGAACCAAACGCCGCCTGTAAATAACACATTCGAGGTAAACGGAAAAGGGTTTATAGATGTCGCAGCCTATAACGGAAATACACTGGATAAACTGCCGAATCTGACCTTGCCGCAATATATGGAGATCTGTCTCGCTGCTGCAAAAACAGTGCGTTATTACCATGAAGCCGGTTTTCTGTGTCTTGATCTGAAACCGGAAAATATCTTTATTTTACAGAATGCACCGGATGATACGATCACGCAGCTTGTAGCATTCATCGACTTTACAAGCGTAAGTCCTGCCGGTGAATCCGGCTTAAACCCGCCTTCCTATACAAAAGCATGGGCTGCGCCGGAACAGATCAATCCCTATTCCGCCGGAAAAATCGGTGCAGCAGCAGAAATCTATACGCTCGGCGAAATCGTATTCTGGCTGCTGTTCGGGCGGCATTCGACGGAGCAGGAGCATCGCGGCTTTTCAAAATATCCGTTCGATGAAGTGAAACGCACATATCATCCATTCACAGACAGACCGGATATTCAGGCGCTGTTCACAAGGCTGTTCCGCAGTACGATTCGTTCTGCTGCATCGAATCGGTTTCAGAATATGCAGGATGTGGAAAAACTGCTGGCATCGCTCTGTGATGAACTGAACAAGAAGGATTATGTGATCCCGAAGCTGCCTGCTGTTTCACCGTACTTTGTCGGCAGAGATGCGGAAATGAAAGCAATCGCAGCGCATCTGAAGCGCAATCCGGTGCTGTATGTAACCGGCATCGGCGGAATCGGAAAAAGCACGCTGATACGGAACTATCTGTACCGAATGAAGTCGGAATATGATGTGATCGTCTATCTGGAATATGACGGCGATTTCAAGCGCACCTTCTGTGACGATTTGCAGCTTCAAATCAGCACGATCAGCCGGTTCAGCAGCGAATCACCGGATGATTATTTTTACCGTAAACTGTCGTATCTGCGTAATATCTGTACTGAAAAGCGCGTATTGTTTGTACTGGACAATTTCAGCGGAAGAATCACAAAAGATCTGAGCCGCGTCATTGACTGCGGATATGATACAGTGATCGTCACGCGGAATCAACCGCCGAAAAACAGCTTTGCATGCATCGAAATCGGCGCGATAACGAACATTGCTGAACTGTTCCGGCTCATTGTTCTGAACCTCGAACGTCCGCTGACAAAGGACGAGCGTGCCGCATTTTCTGAGATCATCAATCTTGTGCAGGGGCATACACTTGTGATCGAGCTGATCGCCAGACAGATTGCCGCCGGAAAGCTGGTTGTTCAAATGGCGCTTGCCTTGATTCGGGAGAACGGTTTTTCCCGTTTTTCCCAAGAAAAGATCGGCAATTATAAGGACGGCGAAGAAGTCTGTGATACACTGTCTGCGATCATTTCGGCGCTGTTCGATGCAGGCGGTATGTCACCGCAGGAACGCCTGACAATGCAGGTTTTGTCGCTGCTTGATGTGCGCGGGCTGCATGCTGACCTGATCCGTGACATTGTGCATCTGGATCTGCGCTGTGTGCCGGATCTGAATATGCAGGGCTGGCTTTCCGCGGACAGCGTGATCCGTATGCATCCGGTCATTGCGGAAACAGTGCGCGGATGGCAGTGGACAGCGGACGAGATTGCTGTCATGAATTATCATCAGAAAATGATTGATATTTATGCAGGCATGGCAAATGCAGCGCATATCCGCGGGATTGTTCGGGAAGCAGAACGATATTGTGCAGCGCATCCGCAGCATCTCGTCAAGGCGATGTATTATGATATGGTCGGTTGGTATGAGGATGTGCTGACCGGCGGCTGCTATGTTCCGCAAAATGCCGGAGAAGCCGAACAGTTTCTTCGTCATATTGAAACTGCTGAGAACGCCATTCGTGAAGCCGGATTGTCTGATGCGCCGGAAAGTACACATTATCTTGCAAAATACTGCCTTTCGCTTGCGAGTATCCTGATTCGCAGTATGTATGCGGAATATATCCAATACGCCGCTGATCTGATGATACGGGCGCGTGACCTGATTGACAAACATGAACCGGCATACAGCGAAAACCGCTGCTTCCTCTGCATGGTCACGGCGTGGTATTTCACGTTATGTAAGCCGGACTGTGCGCAGACCAAACTGTATACAGAAAAGGCTGCCGCGATTGCAGCACAGGTCTTCCTGACGGAACTCGAAATCATTGACATTATCCATATTCCGACGGCAAATTGCTGGCTCTATCACGACGATTTGCAGACTGCTGCGGAAAAACTGGAAGAAGCCGTCACAATCTGCAAAAAGTATCCGGATCTGCTGCCGTACATTGACAAACAGGCAGACCTGCTGAACTGTCTGCTTGATGTCTATGCAGCACTGCAGGATTATGCGAAATGCCGTGAACTGATCGCCGAGATCGACCGCATCAATGAAACATACCGTGACCAGGGTATTTTCCGCGAGATTCCCCCCGAAATACGGAAAAAAACAGCTTAATTCCGGAATTGGAATCCATTTTTATAATCGCCTTTTGTGTTGTGATATACTAAAATCAGCAAAACCCAAAATCACAACACAAGGAGGTTATTTTTATGAATGAACAGATCAATCCGCAGGGCGCATTTGTGCCCGCAAAATGCCTGAATTGCGGCGGTGAATTTCCGGTCAATCCATCGCAGGAATGCTGCGTCTGTCAGTTCTGTCAGCAGCCGGTTATCACGGGGAATGCGATCCGGAATTATCAGACAAATCGCAGCAATGACCGCACCGGTTTTGTCTCTGCACCGCCTGTTCCGCCGCAGGAACCGCCGAAGAAAAAGCATACTCTGCTCTGGGTGCTCGGCTGGATCTTCTGTTTCCCGATTCCGTTGACAATTCTGATGCTGCGCAGCAATTCGATGAACAAAAAAGTCAGATACGGCATCATTGCCGCAGGTTGGATCGTTTATCTGATCCTGATGATATCCGGACAAGCTCGCAGCAGGCAGCAGGAGCAGACTCCGCCCGAAGAACCGACTCGCATTGAGACAACCGTTCCGGAAGACAGTGAGCCGGAAACAAAGCCCATAACGACAACAAAGAAAACGCCGGAAACGGAACCGGAACCCGAAGAAACAGAATTGCCCGCAGAAGAATCATCCGAAGATGAATTGTCATTGCAGGATATGAAAGATATGATCGCAAACGGCGATTATTCGCTTGTCACGCCGGAATTCAAGGAGTTCATGGATTCCTATGAAGCATTCTGCGACAATTATCTCGCATTTATGCAGAAATATAATTCCGGTGAAGGCGACATGATGTCAATGCTCAACGACTATACAACAATGATAACCGATATGCAGGAATGGACGGAGAAAATCGACGCAATTGACGAGCAAACACTCTCGCCTGCCGATGATGCATACTATCTGCTGGTTACGCTGCGCGTTGAACAAAAACTGATCGGTGCGCTGTGAAGAACCCCGATCTCAGGATACCTGATTTTCTAAAATCGTTTCATGACAAGAAGCCTGATTCGTTTGAAATCAGGCTTCATTTTTTCAGGTGATTGACAGATTTCGTATCATGCAGTATAATAGTGAATATACCATTTTCATATCAACACTGAATATGGAGCAAGGAGCTTAACGATGTCTGATAATAACAAAATTATGGATCAGCTCGATGCTGAGATCAGAAGCTGCTTTCCGGCATCAGAATATGCGCAGGAGCATATAGAGGAAATCATAGAAAAAGCATATCAGAATTGTGTAAAGAAAGTCTATACGACACGGGGCTATGATCTGGGGATTGCCTGTCCGAGCCTTGTCAATCATCGTGTGATCGGCGGTCATAAAAAAGGACGGATCATCAAGAGCATACCGGAAAAAGATGCTTATTGTGAAATTGGCTATGATAACAACAATCAGCCGTTGTATTTCAAATCGGTAAACGAGTTCAGAAGCGAAGACACCTATTTCTTTTTTGAATATGACAATGCTTTCTGGGCAATGGAGATGGAGTCCGTTTATAAGAATAAAAGAACCAGAT
>DMBA01000060.1 GCA_003446315.1 Ruminococcus sp.
CAGATGCAGTATGCTGTTCTGGATGCAGGCAAAACACAGGATATCATGATCCTGATCCCGGATTCTGTTGATCCTGATCTGCTTTACGGCAATCTGGGCTTTGGTTATTACTACGGCGCAGATAAGAATGATAAGCTCGTCAACTCGATCACGCTGAACAAAGTGACGCTGCTTTATGACAAAGCACCGGTCGTCACCACAACCACAACGGTCACCACAACAACAACCACAACGACCACAACAACACCGCCCGCAAAAATCGTTTGGGGCGATGCAAACGAAGACGGCGACATTGACGTTGCAGATGCAGTTCTGATCGCACGCTTCGGTGCTGAGGATGCAGATGCGATCCTGTCCGTTCAGGGCAGCCTGAATGCAGATGTCACCCATGACGGCAACATCAATTCAGCAGACGCAGTTCTGATCCTGAAATATGCAGCTATGATGATTCCGTATTCCGATCTGGAAAAGTAATCTTCATGATGATCCCCCGTGTGCATGCATACGGGGGATTGTTTTTTTATATGAAAAATCGGGGGAAAAGCGCGTCTTCCCCCGATTGATATGCTTTACTGAACTGCTTCAAACGCCTGTGTGAGATCTTCGATGATATCATCGACATTTTCCAGACCGACAGACAACCGGATCATACCGGCATTGATGCCTGCTGCAATGAGCTGCTCATCGGTAAGCTGACGGTGTGTTTCAGATGCCGGATGCAGCACGCAGGTACGAATATCCGCAACATGCACGACATTGGATGCCAGTTTCAGCGAATCCATCCAGTTCATCGCCGTTGTTCTGCCGCCCTTGATGACAAACGAAATGACACCGCTGCATCCGTCCGGCAGATATTCCTTTGCACGGTCATAGTAAGGATCACTCTTCAGACCCGGATAGCTGACCGATTCCACTTCCGGACGGCTCTGCAGGAATTCAGCGACTTTCTGTGCATTGATGCAATACTGCTTCATGCGGATTGCCAGTGTTTCCAGACCGAGATTGAGATAAAATGCTGCGGTTGCGCTCGGATAGCAGCCGAAATCACGCATGAGCTGCATTCTTGCCTTGATGATATAAGCCATATTGCCGAATTCACGGACATAGCAAACGCCGTGATAGCTCTCATCCGGCTCCGTAAACTCCGGGAATTTGCCGTTATCCCAGTTGAAGTGACCGCCGTCCACGATGACACCGCCGCCCTGTACGGCATGACCGTCCATATATTTTGTTGTGGAGTGGATCACAATATCCGCGCCGTGCTCGATCGGACGGCAAAGGATCGGAGTCGGGAATGTATTATCAATAATCAGCGGCAGACCGTTATCGTGTGCAAAGTCTGCAAACTTCTTGATATCCAGAACAGAAAGTGCCGGATTTGCGAGTGTTTCACCGAAAACGCAGCGGGTGTTCGGCTTGATTGCCTTTTGCAGTTCCTCTCTGCTTGCTTCCTGATCGACAAAGATGCACTCAATGCCGAAGCGCTTGAGGGTCACGGCAAACAGATTGACCGTGCCGCCGTAGATGGTACCGGTGGAAATGAAGCTGTCGCCGGCATTGCAGACATTCAGGATCGAAAGCAGACTTGCTGCCTGACCGCTTGTGGTGCACATTGCGCCCACGCCGCCTTCCAGTGCAGCGATTTTCTTTTCAACCGCATCCACTGTGGGGTTTGCAAACCGGGAATAGATCGGTTCCGTCGGCATATCGAACAGTGCAGCAATATGTGCAGTAGAATCGAATGTATAGGTTGTGCTCTGTACGATCGGGACGACTCTGGGATCTCCGTTTCCGGGCGTATATCCCGCGTGCAGGCATTGTGTTTCGATTTTCATGATAGAATCCTCCTGTGAATAAAAAATTATCGTTTGCGGACATGATGCCGCATTCTGATTTTCTGCGAAGTGCTTTCTGTTTTATGATCTTTTCTGCGGCGGTTGTTTCCGGCTGCCGCTGCCCTTTTGCTTCTTTCCCATCAGGCTGACCACAACCAGCGCAGCAACAGCACCGCCGCCGAGCAGCGCATAAAGCCAGATCGGCGTATCATCACCCATCGGCAAGGATGCCGCCGTCAAACAAATCTCTAACATATTGCTCTCCTATTCATACCAAAGCAGTTGCTCTGTTTCTTATTTCGGAATCCGGTTCTATTTTAACATATGCAGGCGGTTTTGTCAACCAATAATCGGCGAAAGAGATTGTGCAAAACGCCGAAAATGAGGAAAATGCTTGACGATTCGGCATTTGCCTGATATAATAATTTTATCTGTAAATGCCATGACGAACGAGTAGTACATGCCCCACAGCGGTACAGAGAGAACACGGCAGGTGAAAGTGTTCCCGCTGCGCATCGAAGTCGCGTTCCGAGCAGCAGACGGGAAAGCCGATGTCAAATCGGAGAACCGTCTGACGGGTTGTCCGCCGTCAACGGACAGGCAGTCATGCGCTGCCGGAAAGAGTGCGGAATGACTCAGCTTTCCTGAGCCGTCCGAATTCAGGTGGTACCGCGGATCCCATATCAACCGATCGGATTCGCCCTGAACAAGCAGAAGTTGCTGCGTTCAGGGCGATTTTTATATGCCAATATGCCGCGCAGCCAATCAAAAAGGAGCTGATTATTTTGAAGGAACTCGCAAAAAACTATGATCCCGGCGCGTTCGAAGACCGAATTTATCACGAATGGATGGTAAACCGGTGCTTCCACGCAGAACCCGATCCCAAAAAGATCCCGTATACCATTGTGATTCCGCCCCCGAATGTCACGGGACAGCTTCACATGGGTCATGCACTGGATGAGACCTTGCAGGATATCCTGATCCGCTGGAAGCGCATGAGCGGCTTCTCGACACTGTGGCTGCCGGGTACCGATCACGCTGCCATCGCAACAGAAGCAAAGATCGTGGAAGCACTGCGCAAAGAGGGACTCACCAAAGCAGATCTCGGCAGAGAGGCTTTCATGGAGCGTGCATGGAAGTGGAAGGAGCAGTATGCCGGCAGAATCGACAAGCAGCTTCAGAAGCTCGGTTCTTCCTGCGACTGGGAGCGTGAGCGCTTCACAATGGATGAGGGCTGCTCCGAAGCCGTAAAAGATGTCTTCATCAATTACTATGAAAAAGGCTATATTTACCGCGGTGAGCGCATCATCAACTGGTGCCCGCACTGCCTGACTTCCATCTCCAATGCAGAGGTCACCTATGAGGAGCAGGAAGGCAGCTTCTGGCATCTGCGCTATCCGTTCAAGGACGGCTCCGGCTATATGTTCCTTGCAACCACCCGTCCGGAGACGCTGCTGGGCGATACCGCCGTTGCAGTCAACCCGAAGGATGTCCGCTATAAGAATGTCATCGGCAAAACGCTGATCCTTCCGCTGGTCGGCAGAGAGATCCCGGTTGTCGCAGACAGCTATGTCGATATGGATTTCGGTACCGGTGTCGTGAAGATCACGCCGGCACACGATCCCAATGACTTCATGGTCGGTCAGCGTCACAATCTCGAAGTCATCAACGTGATGACCGATGATGCAAAGATCACGGAAGACTATCCGAAGTATGCAGGCATGGATCGTTATGAAGCAAGAAAAGCGATTCTGGAAGACCTCAAGGAAGGCGGCTTCCTTGTCAAAGTGGAACCGCATGTCCACAATGTCGGCACCTGCTACCGCTGCGGCACGACCGTTGAACCGCGTGTTTCGCTCCAGTGGTTCGTCAAGATGGATGAGCTGGCAAAACCGGCGATCGAGGCTGTGCGTGACGGCAGAATCAAGTTTGTGCCGGAGCGCTTTGACAAGCTCTATTTCAACTGGATGGAAGATATCCGCGACTGGTGTATCTCCCGTCAGCTCTGGTGGGGGCATCAGATTCCGGCATTCTACTGCGATGACTGCGGTGAGCTGACCGTAACAAAGGAAAGCAGCGCGGTCTGCCCGAAGTGCGGCAAGCCGATGCGTCAGGATCCGGATTCGCTCGATACTTGGTTCTCGTCTGCGCTGTGGCCGTTCTCCACGCTCGGCTGGCCGGAAAAGACCGATGATCTGCAATATTTCTACCCGACGGATACGCTCGTGACGGGTTATGATATCATCACCTTCTGGGTATCCAGAATGATCGTTGCAGCAATGGAAAACATGGATGAAGTGCCGTTCAAGCATGTTCTGATTCACGGTCTTGTCCGTGACGCACAGGGCAGAAAGATGTCCAAGTCGCTCGGCAACGGTATTGATCCGCTGGAGATCATTGATACCTACGGCGCAGATGCGCTGCGCTTCATGCTCGCAACCGGCAACTCGCCCGGAAACGATATGCGCTTTACAGATGACAAGGTCAAGGCAGCGCGTAACTTTGCAAACAAGCTGTGGAACGCATCGAGATTCGTTATGATGAATCTTCCGGATGACTTCAAGTTTGTCGGTCTGCCGGAGAAACTCCGCATGGAAGATCAGTGGATCGTCACAAAGTTCAATCAGCTTGCAAAGGATGTCAATGACAATCTGGATCACTTTGAACTGGGTGTTGCATCCACAAAGCTGTATGATTTCATCTGGGATGTTTACTGCGACTGGTACATCGAGCTGACCAAGCCGAGAATGCGCGCAGGCGGCGAAAGCAAGTCCTCTGCGGAACAAGTTCTGGTGTGGGTACTGCGCGGTATGCTGAAGCTGCTGCATCCGTTCATGCCGTTCATCACAGAGGAGATCTGGCAGGTGCTGACAGACCGCGAAAGCATGATTATTCTGGAAAATTATCCGGTTTATGATCCTGCACTGGACTTCGGCAAGAACGCGGCTGATTTTGAAAAGGTCATCGCTGCGATCAAGGCAGTCCGCATGAGCCGCACAGAGCTGAATGTACCGAATTCTGTCAAAGCAAAGATGTATTTTGAGACACTGGATGTTGACCTGTTCTCTGCAAACAGCATCTTCTTTGAGAATATGGTGGGTGCATCGGAGCTGGAATTCGGTCAGGATTACAAGTTCAAGAATGCATTGACCGCCGTGACCGACTGTGCAAGAATCTTCATCCCGATGGAAGAACTGGTTGATAAGGAGAAGGAGCTTGCAAGACTTGCCAAGGAAGAAGCGAAAGTCCGCAAGGATATCAGCATCATTCAGGGCAAACTGAACAATCAGGGCTTCTGCGAAAAAGCGCCTGCGCATCTGATTCAGGCAGAGCGTGAAAAGCTCGCAAAAGCGAAAGAAAAGCTCGCAAAGGTATTGGAATCCATCGAAAGCTGGAACGCATAAAAAGCAAACGGGGAGAAAACCGAAAGGTCTTCTCCCCGTTTTTTCAAAAGAATTATCCTTCAATCGCAATCAGCTTTTGCTGCGGTGCTTTCGGCGGTTCCTTTTTCGGAACTGTCACATGCAGCACGCCGTCCTCGAATTTTGCACGGATATCGGTTTCCGTCACATAATCGCCGACGTAAAAACTCCGCTGCATCGAACCGGCATAGCGTTCCTGCCGGATCAGCTTGCCCTGCTGATCGTTCTTCGTCTGATCGAGTCCTTTTGCAGCGCTGACGGTCATATAGCCGTTGTCCAGATTCAGTTCGATCTGATCTTTCTTAAAGCCCGGCAGATCAATCACGATCTCGAAGTGATCGCCGTTGTCATGGACATCTGTTTTCATGACATGCGCAGCGTTTTTGCCGTAGAGCTTGCGGTCAATA
>DMBA01000226.1:0-5080 GCA_003446315.1 Ruminococcus sp.
GGTTTGGCTGGTATGGCTTCAACGGCGCGGCATGTACGAGCACCGGACAGCTCGCATCGGTCTTTGTCACAACGACGGTTGCACCGGCAATTGCAACGGTCACCTGCATGATCTTCACATGGGTAAAGTACGGCAAGCCGGATGTTTCGATGTGTCTGAACGCATCCCTTGCCGGATTGGTGGGCATCACAGCGGGCTGTGATGTCATGGATGTAGCCGGCTCCGGTATTGTCGGCATTGTATCGGGACTGCTTGTTTGCTTTGGTGTCTGGCTGCTTGATTATGTGCTGCACATTGACGATCCGGTCGGTGCAGTTGCGGTGCACATGATGAACGGCATCTGGGGCACCATTGCGGTTGGTTTGTTTGCAACGACCTCTGTACCGGGAAATGACAGCTTTACCGGTTTATTCTACGGCGGCGGATTTGATCTGCTTGGCAAGCAGCTTCTTGGATTTGTGTCTGTAGCGGCATGGACAGCGATCATGATGACGATTGTATTTTTGGTCATCAAGCACACGATCGGTCTGCGCGCATCGGAGCAGGAAGAGATTCTCGGCATGGATGCGGCAGAGCACGGTTTGGTCAGCTCTTACGCAGATTTTGCACCTGCAATGGGCGAAGCGGCAATGGCAGGCTATCCGGAACATGGTGAAGCGGTCGAAGCAAAGCCCGCACCGGCAGTGCGCGTGACGGCGGAGCAGGATGCATCGCATCCGAAGATGACAAAGGTGGCAGTGGTATTCAATCAGGAGAAGCTGCATCACTTTATTCACGCGATGGAGCGCATCGGCATCACGGGCGTAACGGTCACGAATGTCATGGGCTGCGGCATTCAGAAGTCGAATCATTATTATCGCGGCGCAAAGATGAGTGCAACGCTGCATCCGAAGATCAAGGCAGAAATCGTTGTCTGCAAAGTACCGGTCGAAACGGTCATCAAAACGGCACGCGAGGTGCTTTATACCGGACAGGTCGGCGACGGCAAGATCTTCACATATCCGGTAGAACAGGTCGTCAAGGTGCGAACCGGCTCTGTAGATTATGACGCACTCCAGAGCGAGGAACTGCCGGAAACTGATTAAGACAACTTCTTACATCTCATTTCCTTACAAAGCGATGAGGGCACGGTCATTTGACTGTGCCCTTGTCGTATCCGGATGCTGCATGAAAACAGCGCAGCATCGTGATATTTGTCTGTTTTACAATTCAATACAGTATCATTGAAGCTGCAAGTTCACCGGATACGCATATGCAAATTCGGTGTGAATTGTTGCTTTTTTCCTTTTTATATGCTATAATAAGAATCATCAAAAGAAGAATAGAGGGGTTTTATGGCAAAACAGCAAAAAACCAACGCAATGCGGATCTTAGAGCAAAAAAAGCTGCCGCATCGTGTCAATTATTATGAATGCGGCACCTTCACAGATGCCGTTCAAATTGCACAAATGCTGGAGCAGGATCCGGAACAGACCTTCAAAACACTGATGTGCGTGGGAAAAAGCGGCGAGCATTATGCCTTTGTGATGCAGGGAACCGCAGAAATGGATCTGAAAAAGGCGGCGGCTGCTGCCGGTGAGAAGTCGGTGCAGCTTTTGCCGGTCAAGGAAATCCAAGCTGTTACCGGATATATCCGCGGCGGTTGTACTGCGATCGGGATGAAAAAGGACTATCCTGTTTTTCTGGATGAAACAGCGCTGCTTTATGATGAGATCATTGTCAGCGGGGGAAAACTCGGCACGCAGATTTTTCTTTCGCCGGATGCATTCCTCTCTGCCACCAACGGCAAAACCGCCGATTTGCAATTGAAATCATCGTAAATACGAAGAAAACAGTACAGCTTCAAAAGTCAGTCACATAGCGGTCAAGCGGCGGCGGCATATCATTTCATCGCGTTGCTCCAGCCATACGCCATCCTATTCCGCATGTGTTTATGTTAATTTTAACATAAATTCTTTATAAAATAAAAAGCCTGAACGTATTTTGGAGAGATGCGTTCAGGCTTTTTTATCTCGCAGCAACCGGTATTGCGGCAAATCATGCCCCTATTTCCGCAAAAAAACGATTTGGACTGATAAGATTTTAGAAAGTTACATAACCTACTATTTTTTCGCCGTTTCTGCGGAAATATCATCGAAAGCCGATCAAACTGTAATAATCCGGACAATTCTGCCGGTTTCCGTCAAATTCCGGTCAAATGCATCATTCTGCGGGATAAATCCGTTTTTTTGGCGCATAATAGATGCGTCTGCAAGCAACTTTGCACGCAGATCATTGGCAGACTTTTCTGCCGGAAAGGAATGCAAATCTCATGAAAAAAGCACACCAAATTTCCGCTGTCCTGACCGTTGCAGCCATCGGCGGCGTTCTCATGACAGGCTGCGGCACCACCCGAAATACGGCTGAACAGGTGCCGGATCATTCTGCGGTGACCGGTACAACAGGACACACCGAACACAAAGCCGATGCCACGGATACAACCAAAGATCGGGACGGCGACCCCTTTGACTACGATGAACAGCCGCATGCGACTTCCGGCCCGGATATCGTGGATCGGGCGGAAAGCGCGGTTGACCGTGCGGAAACTGCCATCGACCGCATCAAAGATAAAATGGATAAAAATGCCCGATAAACAATAAAAAAGCATTTTTCTCCCAAATCATTGCAATGATGCCCGAAAGTTCGCCATTACACCGGCGCTTTCGGGCATATGCTTTCGATCAGCAGGATCATTCTTTTGTGAGTACCTTTTTGTGGTAGCCCTTCTGTTTGCAATAAGGGCAGCGCAGTTTTCGCGTTGTGCCGTAATGCACAGACCAGATCACCGCGTGAACAGACGGCACATATCGCTTTTGGCATGCCGGACATTCATAATATCCGGCAGCATGCTCCAGCATCACGCCGTATATGATCGCCGGAATCACCAGCAGTGTGGCTGCAATAAACAAAATCACACTCCATACAGCAGCGTAAGGTGCAAGCAAAAATCCCGCAGCCATCATCCCAAGCGATGCAATCACTGCCGTTGTAATCAGTACGGTTTCCGCTTGCAGCAGCTTTTTGTTCGCTTGCTCCTCCTGCTGCTTCATCTCCATGAGCAGTTGCTCTGCCGTTTCTTTGTATGCTTCCATCGCAATGTGTTCCCCTGTCAGCAGTTCATTGACATTGATCTTTAACAATTCACACAGTGCCTGCATAATGGATACGTCCGGCATGTTTTTTCCGTTCTCCCATTTCGATACTGCCCGATCTGTGATCCCCAGCTTTTCGGCAAGCGCTGCCTGTGTATAGCCGTTCTCTTTCCGGCAGGCTGCTATGAACTTTCCGATCTTTTCCTGATCCATACGGGAACCCTCCTTTCATGTTCCATCCTACCACATTTGCCGCCTTTTTACAACGAACCATCGGTTGATATGGCTGCAATTGGCTGCCGGATTTCACTCAACCGGCAGTAGAGATGCGAAAAAGTACATAAAGCCGTTGTTTTTCTATCTGCTAAAAAAACGCCGTTGTATCTCTGACGGTATCATCGGAAATACAATGGCGTTTCTTCAAATCCAATTCTGCTTAATGTCTCGCATGTTTGACTGATTCATGATTTCTGCGCCGCAGATGCAGCACCAAAAACAGCAGATATATCACCGCTGCCGCAATCAGTCCGCCGATCGCCGTGACAATCACTGCATGCGTCAGCATATAAAGATATCCCGTGACGGCTGCAAATGTCTGATCCGTTTTGATTGCAAACCGGTCAAACCATCGCTCATGCTGTAACCATGCCGCCGGAATCAGCAGCACGACCGATGCGATCGCTGCCGCTGTTGCTGTCCAATAAAAGAAATGTTCCCGTTCCTGATGATGCACCAGCAGCAGCACAAGAATCACTAACGCACAGGCTGCAAACATGCCCGCTGCAAGAAATCCTGCCCACGGCGCAAACCGCTTCGCCTGCTTCAGGACACCGGCATCGTTCAACTGCCCGAACCGGAATACATCACATGCATTCAGGATCTTTTCTTCCGTTGCATCTGCCGATTGCCGGAACGCTTCTTCAAATGCCGCATCCTGCGCGATGTTGTGCTCCTCTGCATACTGCACAAAGAAGGTATGCAGCGCCTGATCCAGCTCCGTGAAATCAGGCGTTACGCCCAAGGTCGCTGTATTGCCGCATATATATGCAAACCCGTTTGTGACGGTCTCCTCTATGATCGGTTTCAGCTTCTCCGCTTCTATGAATTCCAGTACCACTTTCGTCGGAATGCCGGTCGTGTTTTCCTCTGTGTGGAATTGCTCCACCAGTGCTTCCTGTACCTTTTCCGGCAGCCCCGCTGTTGCTGTCAGCGATGCGATCTTGCCGGTATTCAGGGCGCAAAACTGCACTGTGCCGGCTCCCGCCGCGCCGATCATCAGGAAGATCAGAAGCAGGGTGAGTATGATACTGACAATATATGTTGACGGTTGTTTCAAGTCGATCTGCCCCCTTCCTGCTTATTCCTGCTCATAAAACTTCGAGCTGACCGGTATGCACTGGACTCCCAGCCGCTGATCCGGACTGCCGATCACCTGCGGCTGGCAGGTATACAGCGTCAGGATCTGTTCATCCGTTGTCGTCAGGAAGCGCTTATCATTCTTGTCAAATGCGATCAGCCGCGCTACACGGAATGTGAAATTGCCGTATTTCGTATACAGCAGCACTTCATCGCCTTCCCGCAATTTGGAAAGATCGGAAAAATAGGTGTTGACATGCGCATCTATGACCGTATTGCCCGTTTCGCCGATGATCGCAGACTGCGTGGACTGGCATGCGCCGCGCTCCAGCAGTTCCTCGTTTACGCCGTAATATACACTCACCGTCAGGTCGATCGCCGGGGCGGACAAAACCGCGTACTGCTCGCCGAATGTCGGGTAAATGATCTTTCCGGTGTCATAGGTTTCACCGTTTCCGCCGGTCGTGTCAATGTCGTTTTCCAGAATCTGGAGTCCGGCTGTTTTTTCCGTTGTTTTCAGATTATCCATGAATGCGATGTTCAGATATTTTTGCAGCGTGTGTGCAGGCGTGAGCGTATAGCATAAGATCAGT
>DMBA01000226.1:5121-6531 GCA_003446315.1 Ruminococcus sp.
ATAGCATAAGATCAGTACGCCTGCCGTCAGCAGCAGAAGCAGCAGCGGTGTCAGCAAATACGGCAGCACACTGCCGCGCTTCTGCGTTTGCGCTTCAGCCATGTTGTTCCACCTCATCTCGTTGTTTTTTGATTAGATAATACAGCCCTGTGCCCCCTGTCAGCAGCATGCCCGCCGCCAGACAGACCGGAAGCGTTGTATCCCAGCCCGTCGGATCAACCGTCAAGCCGAGTCCTGCCGAATCAATCAGGGTGCCTTCTGCATCCCGCACCAGCAGCCGGATGTCCTCTGCATCTGCATGATCGACACTGATATTCAGCCCGATCGTGTCACCGAATTCTACCATTCCTGCGGCGATATCCGCTTTCTGATCTGCCGGAAGCTGCCGCAAAATGCTCCGCCGCTGCTCCGGTGTCAGATTGGCAAGAAACTGCACTCTTTCATCCTCCGGCAGACTGTCGGTATAGGCTTTCATTTCTTCGAGCGTCATCTGTGAAAACGGTTTCTCCGGCTGCACAGACGGTACAAATGCATCCGATGCGGGCACATCGGAACCGGCTCCGCCTTCTTCCGTTGCAGGTATCAGTGCTGCCGGATCTACGCCGAACTGTTCGCCGATCACTGTATTCATAAAACCGGATCCGTCTTCGCGGATCAGTGCGACCCATTCGTCATAGGTGTGGTACTGCGTTCCGATCTGCATGCCGTTTTCGTCATGCGGCTGGTTCTCATACTGGTTGTGCACATTCAGGATCATGGATTCCGGACAACAAGTCTCCTCCATTGCTCGGTATACATCTTCGACCGTCGCTGCGGATGCCTGTATCCCGAAAAAGCCGCACATTGCCGCTGCCGTACAAAGCACCGGGATCAGCCGCTTCATGACAGCGGCTCCTCTCCCGCTTCTTCCCGGCGGCTCTTCCGCGTCATCAGCGTCAATCCGCCGACGGCTGCAAGGATCATCCCGCTGCCGCCCAGTACCGGCAAGGTGGTATCCCAGCCGGTGTCATCGACCGATGTGCCGACCGACGATACGTCGATCAGGGTGCCGCTGCTGTTGCGCACGGAATAATCAATTCCGCCGCTGCCGATCCGGTCAACCGAAATATGCATGCCGAGCTGCTCACCCAGCCCGAT
The DNA here is from genome assembly GCA_003446315.1 of Ruminococcus sp. Classification (GTDB taxonomy): domain Bacteria; phylum Bacillota; class Clostridia; order Oscillospirales; family Ruminococcaceae; genus Firm-04. Next base: position 6,259 of record DMBA01000226.1, read on the forward strand.
AAAACCGTTTGCAATGTTTGCCTGACTCGATGTGTCCATCTGCTTGATGATGCTATTGCGCTCTGCGGTCGTCAGCGAGGCAATGAACGGTGCGCGTTCTGCTTCCGGCAGGGATCCGATATAATCCCGCTTCTCCTCCATCGTCATGTTGATGAACGGGATCTGCGTCTGCACCGATACCGTGACCGTTGACGGTGCTGCGGTGGTCTGCGTTGTCACCGCCGGCGGTGTGTTTGGATCTGCCGGTGCTGTCGCCTCCGGCTGCGCGGAAAC
>DMBA01000224.1 GCA_003446315.1 Ruminococcus sp.
CGCATGAGATCGGTTTGTTCCTTGGGTATCCGCCGGAAGATGTTCACGGATTTATCGAGCAGAAAGCATGCGGCTATAAATGTGTCGGCTGCTGGAAGGTTTACGGCGATGAACAAAAATGCAAAAAATTGTTCCGGAGCTATAAAACCTGCACGCGGACATATGAAGAATTGCTGCGAAACGGGAAAACGGTCGAATCTATGACGGTTTCTGAAACTTAAATGCAAATACGGGCTTGCTGATTGCAGGCTCTTTTTTTCTGTAATCAACAGTTGTTTGATCCATATTTATGCCGGCGTCATCGTGGATCTCATCGTACTTTGTCTTTTTGAATTTTAATAAATTTTTTGTCTCTATATCTTGACATTTGTGTGAATATATGATACTATAGTGACAAGATGTCTTGTTGTCCGATCATGTAAACACCTATTATCTGGAAAAGGAGAAACACTATGAAAAAACGAATGAAACCTGCTGCGGCGGCAGTTGCGGCGATCATGCTTACGGGCTGTATGCTGCCTGCAAACACAGGCGCTTTTTCGCTTCTGGGTACGGCGATTACGGCGCATGCAGCGGAAGCGGCGGGCAGAGTGGAAGGCGATACGCTGTATCTGGACGGTGCGATCACGGTGGATTTTCTGCGTGAAAATTACTGGGATAATCCGGACATCAAGCATATTGTTGCAGAAGAAACCTGCGTACTTCCGAATAATTCAGGTTTCCTGTTTAATGGCTACTCCGGTTTTTATTCGCAGGAATTCGATGAGCCGGAAACGAATCGTTGGGTCAATCTGGAATCCATTGATCTTTCAAAAGCCGATTCAACCGGTCTTGAAGTAACAGAATATATGTTTGCGAATTGTGAGAGCCTGAAAACGATCACTTTCGGAGATGAATTTGATACTTCAAATGTTGTCACAATGGCAGCTATGTTTTATAATTGCCAATCATTGGAAGAATTGGATCTCAGCCGGTTTGACACATCCAATACAATAAATATGGACGATATGTTCAGACAATGTCAATCCTTGAAGGAACTGGATCTCAGCACATTTGATACATCCCAAGTGACAAATATGCAGTGTTTGTTCCTTGAATGTCATAATCTGGAACATATTACATTCGGCTGCTTATTTAACACGTCCAATGTAAAGAGTATGCCGGAAATTTTTGACGGCTGTTCTTCGCTGAAAGACATTGATCTCAGCGGGTTTGATACATCAAGTGCAGAAGATATGTATGCGATGTTCAGAGACTGCAGTTCCCTGACAGAACTTGATCTGACAACGTTTGATACATCAAAAGTCAGGGATATGTGCGGAATGTTCAGCTATTGCAATAATCTTGAAACAATCAGGGTATCGCCTCTGTGGAGCACGGAAAGTCTGGAAACAGAAGAATGGGTCGGTGCTCCGAATATGTTCATGGATTGTGTGAAACTAGTCGGCGGAAACGGAACGACATATAATGAAAGTGCTGTGACAGACCACAGAAACTATGAATATGCCCGTATCGACGGCGGCAGTGATGCACCCGGCTTTTTCACATTCGGCTATCCCGGCAACTATGTCAAGGGCGCAAGCATTGCACTGGACGGCTGGATCGGCGTTGCATTCTGGGTACACCTCAGCGACAAGGCCGCAACAGCAGTGCTGGACGGTCCGAACGGAAAGTCTGAGATTTCTCTTGATGAGTGGGCGCCGAACTACTACAAAGAAGTCTACTATGCTCCGGATCTGTCCGAACTGATCTATTTTGTCAACGTCCTTCAGGCAGACGAAGAAATTACGCTCACGCTTTATGATGAGAGCGGCAAACAGCTTGATATATTAAATTCCTTTTATGAAAAGAAGGAAAACAAGGAAATCAGCTATTCTGTCAACCGTTATATTGAAGATTCACCGCGTAATTACCCGCCTGTATACGACAAGGAGGATGACATAACCCCCAAAAATCTGGACAAACTGGTCGATGCACTTGACAATTACTGCAAAGCGGCGAGCAATTACTTCCAGAACGCAGAAAATGCTGTTCAGGGCATCGAAGATGTAAGCAAGGACGATTTCAAAGAATATAAGCCCACGCTCTGCGGCACCCAAATGGCGCTGGTACTGGATTCCGGCACGGCAATCCGCATTTTCTCAGATTCGGAATATGCATCGTACATCGATCAGTTCGAAAATGCTGAAAGGCTGGAAAGGGATAAGAACGGTTATTTTGAGATTTCCAATATACCGGCACTTTTTCTGGATAGAGACTTTCCGATGATCGTCAGAACAGATGACGGTGAGGCAGAATTGCATTTCAGCGCGCTGTCCTACGGCTACCTTGCCATGCAGCTTGATCCGGATGATCCGAAAAATGCAGAGCTGAAAGTCGGTGATTTGCAGGTGCTTGTAAAGGCACTGCTGGTCTACGCAAACGCAACAAAAGGCTATCTTTGAGAAAAGGAGAAACTGACCATGAAGGAAATCTACACTGCTCCGGAAATGGAGATCATTGCATTTGATTCCGAGGATGTTATCACAACAAGTATACCGGATCATGATCCGCCCGTAACACCCCCGCTGGGCTGAGTGGGATCCCGGATAATCACGATCACCGGAAGCGGTCTGATGCGACTGCTTCCGGTTTTTGCAGAACGTCGGATAGTTGACTTTTTTGTGCGATTATGATATAATAAAAATGTATGTAAATTTGATATATTCAGAAAGGCTGTATAAAGGAACATATGAAAAGACTCGGACTGGACATTGGTTCCACCACTATAAAATATGTTGTTTTGGGCGAGCAAAATGAAATTTTGGTTTCGTCATATGAACGGCATTATTCGAAAATTGCTGAGTTGACCTGTGCGTGCTTTCGCAGAGTGGCAGAGCAAACCGGCGATGATTGCTTGCTCGTGACCATATCCGGTTCCGCAGGCATGGGCTTGGCAGATGCGCTCGGGATTCCATTTGCACAGGAAGTGTTCTCTACGCGGGCAGCAGTCAGCAGCCTGAATCCGGATACGGATGCGGTTGTGGAACTGGGCGGCGAAGACGCGAAAATACTGTTTCTGACAGGCGGATTTGAAGCCCGTATGAACGGAAGCTGCGCAGGCGGAACCGGTGCATTCATCGACCAGATGGCTGCACTGATCGGCGTTACGCCTGCTGACCTGAACAGCCTTGCAAAAGAAGCCGATAAGATCTATACCATTGCATCTCGCTGCGGCGTGTTTGCAAAATCTGATATTCAGCCGCTTTTGAATCAGGGCGCTGGTTTCCCGAATATTGCGGCAAGCATTTTGAAGGCGGTCGTAAACCAAACGGTCGGCGGATTGGCGCAGGGACGTGAAATCTCCGGCAATGTGCTGTATCTCGGCGGCCCGCTTACCTATCTGGATGCACTGCGCAGCAGTTTTGATGAAACGCTGCATCTGGAAGGAATCTGTCCGGAAAATGCGCTTTATTATGTTGCATTTGGTGCTGCTTTGCAGTGCGATGAGAAGCAGCATGAGCCGTTTTCCCTCAGCGCACTTGCGCAGAAAGCCGATTCCTATCACGCATCCGGCAGTTATCTGACAGCAAAGCCCTTATTCTCGACACAGGAAGAATACGATCATTTTTGCAGCCGGCATAAACGCAATTCCGCGCATATCCGGTATATTTCGGAACCGAACGGCAAAATGTATCTCGGCGTGGATGCCGGTTCTACGACTGTGAAAGCTGTCATCACCGATGCGGACGGTAATATCCTCGATCAGATGTACCAATCCAATCACGGAAATCCGGTTCCGGTGATCCGTGACTATTTGACGGAAATCTATCAAAAGTATCCGAAAATCGAATTTGCCGGCTCCGCTGTGACCGGCTACGGTGAAGATATTATCAAGGAAGCATTCGGCATGGATTGCGGTATTGTGGAAACCATTGCGCATTATACCGCAGCCAAAAAGTTTATGCCGGATGTTGATTTCATTATTGATATCGGCGGACAGGATATCAAATGCTTCCGGATCCATAATCATGCGATTGACAATATTTTTCTGAATGAAGCCTGTTCATCCGGCTGCGGTTCGTTTTTGCAGACCTTCGCAGAAGCAATGCATTACAGCATTGCAGATTTCGCAAAGCTCGGTTTATTTGCAAAACAGCCCGTTGATCTCGGTTCCCGGTGCACAGTCTTTATGAACAGCTCGGTCAAGCAGGCGCAAAAAGACGGCGCTTCCGTTGAGAATATCTCTGCGGGTCTGTCGATGAGTGTTGTGAAAAATGCGCTGTATAAGGTGATCCGATGCAGCAGCGCGGCTGAATTGGGTGAACATATCGTTGTGCAGGGCGGTACATTTCTGAATGATGCCGTTTTGCGTGCATTTGAGCAGGAACTCGGAAAACATGTTGTCAGACCCGAAATATCCGGCATCATGGGTGCATACGGTGCTGCGCTCTATGCCAAGACAAAACAGATTGAAAAAAGTACGGTCATGAATGCAGAACAGCTCCGCCGTTTTACCCATACTGTCCGAACCGTAACCTGCAAGGGGTGTCATAATCACTGTCAGCTCACTGTGAATGCGTTCGGCGGTACGCGCACTTATATCGCCGGAAACCGCTGCGAAAAGCCCCTGAAACGCAAAGAGCAGACACATGTTTATAATTTATACGAAGAAAAACGGATTTTGCTTCAAAAATACAGAGATAACAAGGTTTCGCCCGGAAAACCGACAGTCGGGATCCCGCTTGCTTTGAATCTCTATGAACTGCTTCCGTTCTGGTATACACTGTTCAAACAGCTTGGCTTTAATGTCATCGTTTCGCCGGATTCAACACGAAATCTGTTCCTGTCCGGTCAGCATACGATCCCTTCGGATACTGTGTGTTTCCCGGCAAAATTGCTGCATGGACATATTGAGCATTTGCTTGCCCAGAATCCGGATGCCATTTTCTATCCGTGCATGAGCTATAATTTTGATGAAGGGGCAGGGGATAACCACTATAATTGTCCGGTTGTCGCTTATTATCCGGAAGTTGCGAATATCAATATCAAAGCGCTGCAAAATGTAAAGTATATTCATGATTTTGTCGGTGTACACAACCGCAGAACGTTCCCTGCAAAATTCCGCGAGATCCTGCGGAAATATGGTTATACAGATTATACCGTCAAACAGGTGCGGGAAGCTGCCAAGGCTGCTTATCAGGAATATGAACGGTATATGGCAGTTGTGCGGGCGAAAGCAGAGGAGTTTTTGTCGATCGCACGGCTGCTGCAAATGCCGGTCATTGTGCTTGCCGGAAGACCATATCACATTGATCCGGAGATCTGTCATGCACTGGATAAACTCATTTGCGGGCTTGGTGCTGTTGTGGTCAGTGAGGACGGCATCAGCCGGGATACCGAAGTGTTCCGGACAACTGTTCTGAATCAGTGGACGTATCATTCAAGGTTGTATCTCGCTGCAAAATATGTTGCGCAGAGCAAACCGGAAGACCGCATCAATCTGGTGCAGTTTGTTTCATTCGGATGCGGCGTGGATGCGATTACAACCGATGAAGTGCGCGGAATTCTGGAAAGTGCCGGTAAAATCTATACACAATTGAAAATTGATGAAGTGACAAACACTGGTGCAGCAAAGATTCGTCTGCGCAGTTTATTTGCAGCCGCAGGGCTGGAATGCTGAAAACGGAAGGAAAGTGAGAGCTTGGCAACCAATGAGCTTTATCCGGATTTTACCCCGGAAATGAAAAAAACACATACAATCCTGATTCCGAATGCACTGCCGGTTCATTTCAGTCTGATGGGTTCTGTGTTTCGGGATGCGGGTTATAAGGTCGCTTTTTTGGACGATTCCGGTCAGAAGGTGATCGACACGGGTTTGAAGTATGTGCATAATGATGCGTGTTATCCGGCGATTGTGGTCATCGGACAATTGATCTATGCGCTGGAATCCGGACAATATGATCCGAAAAAATCTGCACTGATGCTGTATCAGACAGGCGGCGGCTGCCGTGCATCCAATTATGTGCATATGCTGCGAAAAGCATTGAAAAAAGCCGGTTTGGAATATGTTCCGGTCGTATCGGTCAACTTCGGCGGCATTGAGAAAAACAGCGGTTTTGAGATCACGCCGATGATGTTCCTGAAAGGTCTGATTACATGGCTTTACGGCGATTTCATCATGCTGCTGCGCAATCAGGTGCTGCCCTATGAGGATCATGCCGGTGATGCAAAAGCTGTTATGGAAAAATGGCGTGTGAAACTTACCGATCAGATCAGAGAAAACAAGGGCATCACGACCCGTTCCATTCGAAAGAATTTCCGCGCAATTGCTGAGGATTTCGCTGCCGTACCGATGCATCATGTCCCGAAGCCGCGTGTCGGAATCGTTGGTGAATTGTATGTCAAATATGCAGACTTCGGAAACGATCATCTGCCGGATTTCCTTGTCGAACAAGGCGCAGAAGTTATGGTTCCGGGTATCCTTGGTTTTGCGATGTACAGCCTGAATATCGGCAGAGAAAATCATAAGATTTACGGTGATACAAAAGGCGTTATGTTTTCGAGAGTGGCAGTCAAATACGTTGAGATGCTTGAAAAGATCATGCTGAATGTATTGAAGGATTATCCGCAGTTTGAAAAACCGATTCCGTTCCCGAAGCTGAAAGCACTCGGTGAACAAACGATCAGCAGCGGCGTTTGTATGGGCGAAGGCTGGCTGCTGACTGCGGAAATGGCGGAACTGATCGAAAAAGGATACAGCAATATTGTTTGTGTCCAGCCGTTTGGCTGCCTGCCGAATCATATTGTCGGGAAAGGCATGATCCGCGGTATGACGGAAAAATATCAGGATGCGAATATCTGCGCCATTGACTATGACCCGGGTGCAACAAGAGTCAATCAGCAAAACAGAATCAAATTGATGCTCTCTATTGCAAAAGAGCGTCTTGCGAACTCATAAAAATAATTAGAATCTCCGATGAAAATAATCCATCGGAGATTCTTTTTGCTTGAATTTGGTTGCTTTTTATCAGGATAATCTGCGTTTTAATCGGCTCAGATCACGGGCATCCAGTTTTTGATCCGAATTACAATCGCCGGCTGCCCAATTTGCAATTTCGGATGCATCTTGTTTGGTCAGCCATGCCTGCAATGCAATTGCATCTTTGGCATCAAAGATGCCGTCGCCGTTTATGTCATAAGCAGCGCCTGTATCCGGTGCCGGATAGCCGTAGATTCCGCATTCATTCAGATCTCCGCCGCCTTTCACGATTTTCAGGCAGTCTGTCGGTGCAGAATCATTGAGCAGCGCTGTATTGCGGGACATATAACCGCCCATATCACTTAACCAGAGCAGGCGGTCTGTATGTGCATCATAAACCGCAAAGCTGCCTGTGCCGAATGTATCATAAATCTGGAATCCGCTGATGACATAAGGCTGATCGAGTGCGACATAGCATGTGATCCCCGATGCATTTACATTGGTTTCCGGTGACGGAAGGCTGGCTGTGTCTCCGTAAATCATATCCGGCATAGCAGCAGGTTCATCAAACATTCTGTAAAATTGATTCAGTTTTGTGTCTGTCGGCGCAGCAGATAAATCACATATTTCTGTACTGCCGTCTTGCGATAAGCAGATGGTTTTCGGCGAAATATACTTGCCTTTTCCATTGATGATCGTTTGTTTCTGCGCGGAAACCGTCACAAATACAGGCGTTTCACTGACATCCAGTTTTACTTTGCCGTTTTGATTCGTCAGTTCTGAAACCGTTCCTTCTGCGTATGTGCCCGGAACGGTCAGATAAACATGCGCATTCTTCGGAACACTGAGTGCATAATCCTTCACGACGGTGTCTGCATTCGTCGGTGACCATAAGCAATATACCGTATCGGTTGAAGATGATGCAGGGCAGGGGACAAATTCATATTGCCGGACAGCCGCTGTACTATTGCGGATCTCCTGCCGGAATTCCATGTTTTTCAGGACATTTGTCATGCATGCGGTGTAATACCATGCCTGCTTTTTCTTCCATTCGCCCTTTCCCGTGACCAGTCCGGAGTTATAATATACGCCCTCGCCTTCATCACGAAGCT
>DMBA01000164.1 GCA_003446315.1 Ruminococcus sp.
ATACGGATCGGCATCCTGTTCAGGATCATCCGGCACTCTGACATTTGTCTGCAAAAAAACCTGCCCGAGTGCCTGCATATTTCTGTTATATTCCGCGCATTCTTCTACGCTCAGTTCGCCGTTCAGATAAGACCGCAGCGCCGTGACAGGCAGGAAGCGCAGCTTCTTGAACTGCTTTCCCGCAGAAGCATCGCTGCTTTCTGCATTGCTCTGTACCGTCGTCACAGGCTTTGGAAGATAGTATTCTGTACCGATAAACGGGAATGCATCCGAAATGCGGAAAGCACCGTTCTGCGCATCCGTTACGAATGCACGCAGACCGCTTTCACCTTCGCAGAGCAACGCTTCATGGCAGAGCGCCGAAAACAGCGTGTCTGCGCAGAAAGTCTGTCCGGACGATTCCAGCAGTCCCTCTCCGAAATGGACAGGGCACGAAAAGCACAGCTTTACAATACGGCTGATCATATCTCAGCACCCTGCAATGCTGCATTGCATTTCTGCAATGCTTCCGCTGTCAGCGTGCCGACAACTGCTTCCGCAGAAAGGCCGGAAAACCGTACTTTTCCGTATCCGCGGGAGCCGTTTCCGCCGAGATAATCCAGAGAGAGCAGCTTCAAGCCTTCTGCAATCAGATTTATATATGCTTCGAGCTGTTCCGCGTCAGCAGCTTCACAGATGATCTCCAGATCAAATTTTGCACCGCGGATCACGCGCTCGATCTGACGCGGATTTGCAACAGCCGTCAGGCGGTTGATCGTGTTTTCAAACTTCACTTCCGTCGGCGAATAGATCTCCATTGCTTCAAGCTGCTGCATGAAACCGTCGTTCAGAAACAGGTCGCTGAACAGCACCTTGCTGCGTCCGGACTGCGAACCGAACAGCTCAGAAATCTCTTTCGGATCATCTGCAACACTGCAATCCTTATCGCAGTGAACACGGGAAAGCAATGTGCGCATCTTGCCTTTCAGGCTGCTGCCCGGAATCATCGGGCGGTGATTCATTGCATCGCGGACGACCGGAGAATCCGCAGAACCGATCGGAGAAAAAGCACCGCCGGTGCCGATATGCAGACCGGTGACAGTTTCGAGAATGCCGGTAATCTTCACTTTCGTATACATATTCATCCTCCGATGTAGTATTTGTGGTAAGCGACAAGCGCTTCCATATATTTGCAGATCAGTTCAAACTGTTTTACGGAATCCTTCACGGTGTCCAGACATTCGATCAGAGCAGACTGCTGCATGAATGCCGGTACGCCCTTTTCACCGCGTCCTGCCGCATAGACAAAACGCATCTTGATATACTGCACACGGCTGATCAGGTTCTCGTCAAGCTGTTTGTCCTGACGGACTCGGATGATCTCCCGCACCTCTATCAGCAGCGCAAACAGACCGCGCAGCTGTGTTGTGCTGATCTTATCGCGGCTCTGATTGTGTTCCTGAATCACTTTTTCGGCATAGTCCGCAAAATTCGCGGCATTCAGCGCCTTGATATCCACGACCGGCTGAGCACTCTGCTGACTGTTTCCCGGCCGGTTTCCATACGGCTTTGTGCCGTAGGAACTGTTTCTGCCCTGCTGCATTTCACATATCCTCCTTTGATCCGGAATCCCGGTGTAAATACACATAAAGTTGTATCGCTGTGATCAGCTCTCGGCGGTCTTCGGCGTTTTGTACCCAGGTATACAAACGGTCAGCAAACGCACGGTAAGCTGCCAGATCGTTTTCGTACTGCGCCTGCTTTGCAGGATCGGGCTTCTTCGGTTCTGCCGGACGCAGCCGCGCCAGAAAATACGCGATACGCGGGATGTTCATTCTGTCCTGCTGACCGGTTTCCCGCACCAGATTCATCAGCTTGTACAGCATTGAATTGCCGCGCTTTGTACCGGATTCTTCACTGCCGAATTGCGAGAAGAATGTATCCAACGCGTTCAGCTTTTCGCCCAGTACCTTGCAGAGCAAGGTATCCCATGTATAGCATCCGGATGCGTCAAAGAGCGTCAGTGCATTCTTGCCCGGAACGTTTTTGCTGTATGTTTCGAGGCTGCCCGTTTCACGCGCCATAGATGCGATCGGATATCTCAGCGGATACAGACCGATGCCGCCGGAAATATGCAGCGTATCCTGCGTGAATCTTTTCAATGCATCCTGCAGATCGACCGCAAAGCCGATCACATCATCCCATGCGCCGACCACAAAAAGATCATCGCCGCCGGCATACACAACAGCGGCTCTGCGCGGCTGAATCTGCGTGCTGCCGCTGAGATGATACCGCCCCTCTGCAAGAAGCTGATTGATGCGGTATTTGAAGAACAGCGACAGGCTCCTTGAGAATGCTGCCGCACGCGGCAAAGACATATAGTCTGCATCAAAGCCTGCGATAAACGCCTGTCCTAGATTATCGACATCTGCACGGAGCACACCGAGCCGGCAGATGCCTTCTCCTTCGCGTTCTGCAAGCTCCTCAAAGTTCGATGCAGCTGCGTAAGAGCCCATCCACAGGCGGACTGTACCGGGATTTGTGTCAGCGATTTTGTTTTTGCCGAAAATACGAACGGTGTCGTCTGTTCGTACTGCCTTCGTTTCGGCTGTGAGGTAATAGCCGAACGGAAGCATGACTGCGCTTTTATTCTCCGGCTTTGCGCTGCGGATCACGAAATAATTCTTCGTCAGCAGGTCGGCTGAGACTGCATTCAGGGATTCGCAGACCGTGCAGAGATCATTTTTGCCGAGACGGTCGGAACGGCGGCACACTCTGCACTCGCGTTCATGCTGCGTCAGCGGGCGGTTCATTTCAATGATCTCTGCGGCGCTGTAGCGTTTCAGCTTCTGCTCTGAGATCAGCGCGGAGACCTGCCGGAACACTTCGCGGTAGCTGCCGGCGGGCTGGTTGGCAAGGGATGCGGCGGAGCAGGGCACATAACCGGACGCAAGATAAAGCGCCGTTTTGAATGTGTCCCGGAACCAGCCGCGCACTTCCGCTGTGAAGTGTGACAGCATATCCAGAATAGCCGGTGTATGCGGGAGCAGGATATATGCGTGCCCGCCGCCGGTATAGATCAGGTTTGCACGGGAAAGCCCTGCGCGTTTGAGCAGCTCATCCACGATGACTTCCATCACCGTTTCCAGATAAAACGAGCGCGAACGCAGACCTTTCAGCGCGCCCTTGCTTGAGATCGTATAAATAAAGCTCTGAATGCCGCTTGTGTCAAAGCTGAACAGAAGGAAAAGCTCCTTCTGCATCAATTCTTCCGGCGCATTCAGGTCGGATCCTCCGATGATGCCTGCCTGCAAAGCGTCATACAGAACAGAAGAAACTGCCGCATTCAGCTTCGCGGTATCAAAAAGAGACAGCTCCCTTTCTTCCGGGTCGGGAAGATAGGACGCATATTTCTCAAAGGCTTCCAGCAGATGATTCAGTTCATCGGCAGAAGCAGGTATCTGTGTGCAGTTCTGAAATGCCTTCTGCATGAATGCAGATGCGTTTTCAGAGGCGCTGCTTTTCTGCGGACAGACCTGTTCTTCCACAGATGCCGCCGGATAGACCAAATCATCCTGATTCTGATTCAGGTGATTGAACAGGCTGCCGAGCGCATCCGGACGGCCTTTCTGCGGGCCGCTTATTTCATGCATCAGATACGAAGAAGCATCACAGAGCGTTTTCGCATCCGGCGCAGGGGCAGGCGCTTCCTGCAACGCATCGGGATATACCGCTGCCGCACAGTGATACATGCTGCTGTACAGTACAGCAAGCTTTTTCTGATCCATTGTCTTCCCCCTTTACGGTTTGATCGGTTCGTATTTGACGCGCCCCATGCCGAGTGCGGTTTTGATGCCGACACCGGAATACTGCGCGTAGTCACAAATCATATTGATATAGCTGCGGAAGGTCGGATTCCCGCTGACTCTGAGCGTGATCTCCCCTAAGAACGCCGGAATGCGCACACCTTCAAGCGAAAAAGATGCGCTCCGGATGCGGAATCCGGAGATCGTCACGCGCTGTTCCATTTCATCAAAGAGCGTTTCATAAATAGTATCATGTATGCCGCAGGTATGATCATAGCGCTTCGCCAGACCGGACAGGATCAGCTTTGCAGACGGCATATTGGCATACTGCCCGCCGCTTTTGAATGCTGTCGGCGTTTCAAAATGAAGCCGGATCAGGCGCGGCGCATCAGACATGATATAATGCCGGCGGAACAGATCGGAATAGGAAACGGATTGCTGTTCCGGTGCACCGAATGTGAGTACATCGTTTTTTTGCAGCATCTCCGCCGTTTTGAGATTTGTCACAGCCGGCACGAGCTTTTCGGCATCCTCTGCCGTCAGAATTGAGACTGTCCAGATACCGCCTGCATCCTGCGGCAGGATATTCTGGCTGAACGGCCGCAGCGCGTTTTCGTGCAGTTTTTCTGCATAATCCGCAGACAGCTGCTCCATCAGCAGACCGTGAAACAGCGAGGCGGTATTGCAGGAATAGCGGATATTCTCTTTGCTTTCAAATGGAATCGTGATTTGTGTAAGCATCCGTTTGCTCCGTGTTTGTAGAATTTGTGTATATTATAATACATTTTCACCAGTTTGTCAACCTTATTCCAGGAATTTTTATCGCTTTCACACTGCGACAATATTGACATTTATATGCATTTATGCTATAATGCATTCAGAAACCCTCTTGTGGGGACGGAAACTCACCAAGCGTGTTGTTAATCATCCGCTTGTATATTTCACTTACCCCTAACGGGGACGGATACCAAAAAGTATTATTCTGGAATTCTCCTTCTTTGATTGTTCCCCCGCGGGGGACGGAAAAATGTCATTCATGTATTCTGGGATTTTCCACGCATATTGCAACACACCTCTCACGGGGACGGAAATCTCGGATAGTTGCCACCTTTATCGTGCTCCATCTAATTGAAACATAACCCCTCACGGGGACGGAAACCGGAACTTGACCTGTACCGGCACAACCTCTCCAATATTGCAACACACACTTCTCGCGGGGACGGATACGAAAGACGATATGAACATCGAAACTTTATACCTGTATTGCAACATCCACCCCTTTCGGGGACGGAAGCATCTGATCTCTAAGCATCATATCGTCAAACCAGATTGCAGCATACCCCATGCGGGGACGGAAACGACGTATCGGTTCGCATAATGATTTCAAACTGTATAATGCAACCCGTACCCCACACGGGGACGGATACTCCCGAACCTTAGTCCACCCGAAATCCTTTGTCACATTGCAACACACCCCCTTACGGGGACGGAAACATGCAGAGCATCGCCATATTAAGAAGCTCCATTCAATTCAATACACACCCCTCAAGGGGACGAAAATGGATCTGGCACTCCACATGCTTCACGGAAGTTAAATTTGCACCCACACGGGGACGGAAACGTGCACGGCTCACTTTCAAGCGTCATTTTTTGGTTATTGGCACATACCTCTTACGGGGACGGTAATCTCAAGCCGTTTTGATATTCAAACATTGCAAATTATAGCATTATATACCCCTCACGGGGACGGAAACTCGTATTTCTCCCATACAATGTTCGCCTTAGAAGATTGCAACACACCTTATAGGGACGGAAACAGCATCCATTTAATTGCCGCGCCGGTGTTCGTATTGCAATACCCCTTACGGGGACGGAAGCATGTTATTTCCGATCTTGACCTGAATCATGGTAAAATGCAATACCCCCTCACGGGGACGAAACAAAAAACGAGGTCAACCGGCCTCGTTTTTTTCACCTTTTTTTGTTTTCCTTTTTCTCCTGTCTGTGATATACTGATATCAACGGAGCGGGACAGTCCCGCAAAACCGAACTGTGAACAGGAGGAATTATCATGAAGAAGCTAAATGTTTTTTTCGCTGTTGTTGCTGCTGTTTCCATGCTTATCGCCGGCTTTGCACTTCACGGTTGGCTCTTTCACAATCAACCCGCTGCTGTCACTGCGCCTGCAGGTGCTGATGCCGCACCACATGTTGCACTGACCGTCGAGACGCTCTATGAGCTGATCGAGCCCTGCACTGATCTTATCACCGCGACCGATCGCTACACCAACCGTGCAACCCTCTCCGACCACCGTGAGCTGTTCGGCTGCACGCTCCCTTTCACCACTGAGGAGGTCGAGTTTTCCTATATCGGCACACTCAGTGCCGGTATTGACCTTTCTCAGGTTCAGTTCGACATCAACGAGCCGGGACGCACCATCTACGTGACGGTACCCGCTCCGACAGTCATCTCTCACGCTGTTGACATTTCCAGCTTTATCTTCCAGACCAAGCACGACGGTCTTTTCACGGAGATCTCTCCGGACGAGTTCATCTCCAAGCTCGATCTGCTGGCACTGAAGCAGGAAGCTGCGACCACCAAGTCCGGTGAGGTGTTCCGCATCGCTTCGGAAAATGCCGAGCAGACGCTGACCCGTTTGCTGACGGCTGCTTCCGTTACTAACGGCTATACACTGCGTTTTTTCGTTGATTATTGACCTGAATGCAGCCCTTCGGGGCTGCATCCAAGAATAATTTATAAAAAGCCATGAAAAATCATCAGTTGTGCATATTTTGAACATCTGATATGATATAATACAGCCAATGAAGCTGCAGGGCGTGCAGCAAGGAATCACAATCATCAGAAAGGGGTTTTTGCTATGAAATTCATCCATCTGGCAGATCTGCATCTCGGCAGGCGTGTGAGCGGCTTTTCCCTGATCGAAGATCAGACGTTCATTCTCGGAAAGATCAATGAGGTGATCCGTGACGAGAATCCTGATTTCGTCATCATTGCCGGCGATGTTTACGACAAGCTCTCGCCGCCGGTCGAAGCGGTCACGCTACTTGATGCATTTCTGACGAAGCTGTCCGAAGAGGGCATCCGTACCTTCATCATTGCGGGCAACCATGATTCACCTGAACGCATTGCTTTCGGCGCAAACCTGATGAACAAAAGCGGCGTGCACTTCTCACCGCTATACAGCGGCAAAGCGGAGACATTCACAGTCTCTGACGAATTCGGCGAAGCAGACATCTATCTGCTGCCGTATCTCAGAGCCGCCGAAGCACGCAGATTCTTCCCGGATGCGGAGATCGAAAATACCGCAGATGCCGTCCGGGCAGCGATCGCCGCCATGCAGATCGACACATCCCGCAGGAATATCATCATATCCCATCAGTTTGTAGAGGGCGGCGAAACAAGTGATTCTGAACGCAGCGCGGTCGGCGGAACAGACGGCGTTCCCGCTGATGTTTACAAAGAATTCGACTACGCAGCGCTCGGTCATCTGCATAAGCCACAGAAAATGACACGCGACAGCATCCGGTACGGCGGTACCCCGCTCAAGTATTCGGTATCAGAAGCAAATGACAGAAAATGCGTGACTGTCTGCGAACTGGGTGAAAAGGGAACACCTGTCAAAGTAACACTGCATGAACTGACACCGATGCGGGATATGCGTGAGCTGCGGGGCAATTTTGCAGAACTGATGGAAAGCGGTTCTGATGATTTTGTGCAGGTGCTGCTGACCGATACAGAGCGCGTTCCCGATGCGCAGAAACGGCTCCGCACGGTGTATCCGCATATCATGGGTGTCAGATACGAGCAGGAAATGCAGTATACACCGATCGCCGTCAACGAAGAAGCAGCTGTACAGTGCGCAGACCCGTTTGAGCTCTTCATGACGTTTTTCGAGAATGCAAATGCAAAGAAAATGACTGACGGTCAGTGCGAATTCATGCGTGAACTGATCGACCGGATCTGGGGATAAGGAGGGGCAGCAATGAGACCGATCAAACTGACAATGCAGGCATTCGGCCCGTACATCGACGAATGCGAGATCAACTTTTCTGAATTCGGTGACAGAGGACTGTATCTGGTGACCGGCAATACCGGCGCCGGCAAAACCACGATCTTCGATGCGATCAGCTTCGCCCTGTACGGTGAGGCCTCGGGCGGCAGCGAGCGGCGCATGGCAAAATCGTTCCGCTCGGACTA
>DMBA01000386.1 GCA_003446315.1 Ruminococcus sp.
CGGAAGTTTCTCGACAGACTGAGACGCATGTTCTGTTTTTTGCAGAACATGCGTCTTTTTGCAGGCGGTTAATAATAATGATGTCCCTCACTTGCAGGCACCCAAACCCGCCTGCACTTGAACGCTGAGGGAATATCGCCGCCAACTATTAAAAAGTTGGGTCAAATCTTTTCTTTCGGCTGCGATAAAAATACAGCAGAAGCTGCATCAAGCCGTATGCCGCGCCCCCTGCACAAACCGCACAGATCAGCACAATTTCCGATGCGCCGTGCATATACTGATTGACAGCACGCGCTGCCGCTGCACAGATCAGACCGGAAACCAGAATTCCTGCCATTTGTCCGCCCAGTGTCAATCTGATTCCCGTTTTGCGCCGGAATTGATACAGCGCAAGCAGTAAGATCACCAGATAACACAAAGCCGTCGATGCTGCTGCCCCGCATAATCCCCATAGCGGGATCAAAAGCAGATTCGCAAGCAGTTTGACCGCTGCGCCCCACAGCATCACGGTGACCGTTTCACCCGCAAATCCGGATGCCTGCATCATACTGAACAGCGGATAACTCATCGCTGCAAAGATCACGGCGATCCCCAAAATCATCAGCGGTGCTGCGGCTGCCGCTGTTTCGGTCGGACGGCTCGGAAATAATGCATGCAGGATCGGGTACGAAAGTGCGGTGATGCCAAGTCCTGCCGGTATCGCTAAAAATGCTGTGCGGTGAAATACAGTTTCTGCATTCGCCTTTGCTTCTGTAAAATTGTGCATCTCCCAATTTTGCGCAAATGTCGGAAATACGCCCTTTCCAAGCATATTTGTAATGGATGGAACAAGATTGAACACCGTCATCGCAAGTCCCGTGAATGCGCCGTATGCAAAATTAGCCGCCGCTGCTGCCCCTTCCCGCAGCACCGTTTCCGGCAGATGCAGCCGCGCCGGCGCTGTAACCGCTGTGCGCAAAAGCAGCCGTAAACCTGCGGCAAGGTCGATCAGAGTCGTCAGATTCGTCACCAGAGATGCCGCCGCTACCGGCAGCAGAATCTGCCAAAGCTGCCTTCTGACTGCACGATCTTCTGTCGCTTTCGGCGCTGTATCGTCTGCCGTTTCCCAACGCGCATATCCGCACAGCGTCAGGAAACCAATCGCAGTCGATAATGTGACACCCAGAATCGCTGCTGCTGCGCCCAGTCCCTCGCGCGTTTGTCCTGCCCAAAAGACCGGCAGCAAACGATCTGCATGTGTCATCGCCCATCTGCATAGAAATAATCCGCAGAGCACCCGCCCGATCCCTTCCGCTGTCTGCGAAACTGCCGTCGGTGTCATGCGCCGGCTCCCTTCCTGCATCCCGCGCAATACTGCGTTCATACAGCAAAACCAGACTGCCGGCGAAAAGCATTTCACGGCAAGCGCTGCCTGCGGATTCCGCAGCAAATATGTACAGATCGGATCCGATGCAAACCATAACAGCAAACTGCATCCAAAGCCCCCGAACCCGAACATCCGCAATGCCTGCCGCCGGATCCTTCCAGCCTGTGCCGTTTCGCCGTGCGCCAATGCCTGCGCCGTCACTGCCGACACCGCTGTGTTGATCCCCGTCACCGATAACGCAAATACCGGCAGGAACATGCCGTATGCACATGAAAAATAACCCATGCCCGTTCCGCCAAGCATCGCTGTCAGCGGGATCCGGAATACCGCACCCAGTATTTTTGCCGCCGCTGCCGATGCGATCAGCAGAAGTGAGCCGCGCAATACAGTCTGCTCGCCCTTCATTCTCCCCTCTGCGCCCCGCTTTCCCTGTAAAAAATGCATTTCAACTGAAAAAATCGCACCTTTCTAAAAAAATCATATTGCAAAAAATGCAAAGATGTGTTATAATAATATGGTGCATGTTGTCTCAATATGCATGAAGTTCCCGAACAAGGGTTATGAAAGGATTTGTCATTATGGCATCAAACAATAATCAGACTTTTCAGAAGCGAATTCCGGTCAGCAAGCCTTATCTTGTGACCAGAAATCAGGCGCTGCGTCTTTCACCCTCTAATTTTACTCAGTTTATGAAGACCAGCACGGTTTACGGCGTGGTCATTGATATGCCGATGTCCCCCTCTATTATTACCACGCTTGCATGTTATGTCAACGGCGCTGCAAACCTCTATTTCAGCAACGGCGGCGATTACTCCGGCGCTGCTCAGCGCTATCCCGGTGTTGTGCAGGCGACCCGTGTCTTCGTCACCAATGCTGCACACTATGTCACCGATGAGAACAAGGTCAATACGCTGGAGCTGCCCAACAGCCGCATGCACTATGCTTATATCCTGACCACGAAGGGCCCGCACCGGCTCGTTCTCAATACCATTCCCGGTCATCAGACCCCCGAAGAACGTGCTTTCCTCAGCCTCTATCAGCGCGTCATGGGCGAACTGCGTTCTGCTCAGATGAAGGATCAGGCTGCCGGTATCGACCCGAAAGCCGCAATCATCCCCAATCCCTGATAATAACCAAAAGGAGCTTTTTTCATGGCAGAACAAACTTCGCAGCCCAAAAAACAGCGCATTTTCAGCGCCATCCAGCCGACCGGTGTCTTTACGCTCGGTAACTATATCGGTGCAATCCGGAATTGGGATCAGTTGCAGAACGATTATGAATGTATCTATGCGATCGCCGATCTGCATGCCATCACCGTCATGCAGGAACCCGCTGAACTCCGCAAAAATACCATGCGCTGTTTCGCTCTGATGCTCGCTTGCGGCATGGATCCGCAGAGAAGCATCACCTTCGTCCAGAGTCAGAATCCGCATCACGCGGAGCTGAGCTGGGTGCTCTCCTGCTCTACCATGTTCGGTGAGCTGAACAGAATGACACAGTTCAAAGACAAAAGTCAGCGGCATGCCGATAATATCAATGCAGGTCTGTTTACCTATCCTGTGCTGATGGCTGCCGATATCCTCGCTTATAACGCCGATCTTGTGCCGATCGGTGCTGACCAGAAACAGCATCTCGAACTCGCACGCAATATCGCACAGCGGTTCAATCAGCGCTACGGCGAAACATTCGTCGTGCCGGACGGCTATATCCCCAAGCAGGGCGCAAGATTGATGTCGCTTCAGGATCCGACAAAGAAAATGTCCAAATCAGACGAAAATGCAAACGCCTGCGTCTTTATCCTCGATGATAAAGATACCATCGTGCGCAAGTTTAAGCGTGCTGTCACCGATTCTGAGACAGAAGTCTGCTATCGGGAAGGCAAGGAAGGCATCAACAATCTGATGACCATTTACGGCGCTGTGACCGGCAAAACACTCGACGAGATCACGGCAGAGTTTGCCGGCAAAGGCTACGGCGCTTTCAAGCTCGCCGTCGGTGAAGCCGTTGCAGATCACCTCGCTCCCGTTCGTTCCGAATTTGATCGCCTGATTGCAGATAAAGCGTATCTCACCGAATGTATGAAAAACGGTGCGGAACAAGCGTATCGCCTGACCCGCAAACAGCTCCAGAAAGTCTATCGCCGGGTCGGTTTTATTGATCGTCTTTGATGCGGCGGTTTTTGTCGGTCAAAAGTGAAAAATAACGAAAATACAAGTGTTTTTCTGCCGTTTCTTGTCAGAATTCGGAAAAATTCAGGTTTTATCAAAAAACGCTTGCTTTTTCAATAAAAAAGAGGTAAAATATACAATATATGAGAACAAGCAAAGAAACGCTCGATGCCCTGCGCGACTGTCAGCACTACGGAATCAATGAACTCCTGCAAATTATGCAGGTGCTCCGCAGTGAGAACGGCTGCCCTTGGGATAAAGAGCAAACGCACCGGAGTATCCGGCAGGATTTTCTCGAAGAATGCTATGAGGCGATCGAAGCCATTGATGCTGACAGCGTTCCCATGATGCGGGAAGAACTCGGCGATGTCCTGTTGCAGGTCGTTTTCCACTGTCAGATCGAAGCGGAATTGTCCCATTTCACATTCGATGATATTTGCGATGAACTTTGCAGAAAACTCGTTATCCGGCATCCGCATGTGTTCGGTGAGGTTCACGCCGAAAACAGCGACGAAGTCCTCAAAAACTGGGACGCGATCAAAAAAGAAACAAAACATCAGGAAACCGCTTCCGATACCCTCGACGGTGTTTGCAAAGCGCTCCCTGCACTCATGTATGCACAGAAGCTCGGTAAACGCGCTGCCCGTGCCGGTATGGACTGGGATTCCGCTGCGGATGCATTCGCCTACATCCGCAAGGAAACCGATGAATTGGAAGATGCAATCAGATCCGGCTCGCAGGAACGTATGGAAGATGAGCTGGGCGATCTGCTGTTCTCCTGTGTAAATACCGCAAGGCATTTGCATATTGATGCGGAAACTGCCCTTGCATGTGCTGCGAAAAAGTTTCTCCGCCGTTTCAAGCAAACCGAGGATCTTGTTCGCGCTGACGGAAAAGATATGACAGCGCTCCCGCTTGCTGAACTCGATTCCTATTGGGATCAGGTCAAGCAGGCAGAATCCTGAGCCGTTCTGCTTTTTCACGCAGAATGTTTATCGCTGCAAAACAAACCAGTGCAGCGGTTATTTGCAATATCACAGTATAAATCCAAGAGATGCAATGTGGAGGATCTTATCATGACAAAGATTGAACTGATTAGTGCGCTGGCACAGAAGGGTGACTGTACCAGAAAAGAAGCCGATGATGCACTTTCACTGGTCACATCCGTGATTATCGAATCGCTGATCGCCGGTGAAAAAGTACATCTGACCGGTCTCGGTACCTTTGAAATCCATGAGCGCAAAGCAAAGGAAACCAAGAATCCGCGTACCGGCAAGCCGATGACAACTCCGGCAAAGAAGGCTCCCGCCTTCCGTGCTTCCAAGGCACTGAAAGAAGCTGTCAATCACGAATGAGACTGGACAAGTATCTGAAGGTTTCGCGCCTGATGAAGCGCAGAACTGTTGCAAATGAAGCCTGTGATGCCGGTCGTGTCGCCGTCAACGGAAAGCCCGCAAGAGCTTCCTATGAAGTCAAAGTCGGCGATGTCATCGAGATCGCTTTTGGTCAGCGTACCATGAAGGTCAAAGTTGCAGCCGTTTCGGAATACGCTACGAAGGAAAACGCGGCGGATCTTTATACAATTGAACCATAATCAAGCCCCGGCCGGTTCGCTCAACGGTCGGGGTTTTGCTTGCATATCCCCTTTTTTCTCAGCAGATGCTGCTATAAATATAAAAATGCCCGAAGACGGTTTCGCCTTCGGGCATTCTGATGCGTGATTCGTGCTGCAATCAATCCGCGGTGTACGGAATCAGTGCAACATATCTGGAACGCTTGATCGCTGTGGTCAGCTGACGCTGATGATATGCACAGGTGCCGGTGACTCTGCGGGGCAGAATCTTTGCACGCTCAGTCATGCACTTCTTCAGACGGTTGATGTCCTTATAGTCGATGTTCTGTACCTTATCAACGCAGAACATGCAAACCTTTCTGCGCGGTCTTTTGCCGCCGCGCTGCGGTCTCTCATGATCCATAGCCATGATCGTATTTCCCTCCTTTTCAGGAAATCTGTTTAGAACGGCACTTCGCCGTCACTCAGTATTTCTTCAAAATCACCGATATCGCCAATGGAAAGCGCATCCTGTGCCGGTGCTGCCGGACGCGGTGCTGCCGGTGCATTCTGGTAGCCGTTATTATTCTGATAACCGCCGCCGTAATTGTTGCCCTGCGGAGCGCCGTAACCGCCCTGCTGACCGCCGCCGTAATTCTGCTGACCGCCGTTGTTATAGCCGCCGTCAAAACTACCGCCGTCAAAGCCGCCGCCCTGCGAATTGCTCTTGGATTCACAGAAGCTCACATTTTCAACCATGACTCGCATGCTGTAATGCTTCACGCCATTGTTATCGGTATAATTATTATTCCGAAGCTGTCCTTCCACCAGAATCATATTACCCTTATTGAAATAACGGGAAACAAACTCTGCTGTGCTTCTCCATGCATCGCAATCAATGAAATCGGTTTCACGCTCGCCTGTTTGCTTGTTGGTAAACTGGCGGTTGATCGCAATGGAGAACCGACAGACCGGAATACCGGAAGTCGTCTGCCGAAACTCAGGATCACGGGTCAGACGTCCCATCAAAATAACCTTGTTCAGCATAAACCGAACCTCCTTTTCGAGAATTACTCCTCAACCACAGTAATCATGGAACGGAGCACGCCGTCTGTAATGTTCAGGACACGATCCAGCTCAGCCGGGAACTCCGGTGCGGATGTGAAGCCTGCAACGACGTAATAAGCATCAGTCTCATAGTTGATCGGATATGCCAGCTTACGCTTGCCCCACTCATCAACCTCGCCGAGTTCTGCATGCTTTTCGATGAGGCTCTTGAACTTTGCCCAGATGCTCTGTGCGTTCTCCTCACCCTTTGCCAGACTGATGACAACCATCAGCTCATAGGTAGCAGATTTCTTCGCCATGTTTGATACACCTCCTTCTGGATAAAGCCCGCCCGGTTATGTTTTCAGACGGACAAGGAATGGGCTGCGGCACAATGCCGCCTGCCGCTTGTACGAAAACCGTACCATAAAATTATACCAGATTTTCCGGTGTTTGTCAAGGGCTATCCGAAAATTTTTATGGCGTTTCCGATGCTTTTTCTTCTGTTGCAGCGGTTTCTGCTGCGATCATTCGCTGATCGCGCACCGGATGCTTGCCTTTGTATTCCCAGTCACGATATAAATAGTTCATATAGACTTTGCCGGTTTTTGCATCCGAGATCCGGATGACCTCTGCGCCGTCCGGATATTTCAGAAGGTCGCTCTCTTTGCGCAGGATGCTCTGGGTACCGTCTGTGAACTCCATCACATAATTGCCTTTTTCATCCGTAAAACTGCGCAAAACCGTATAATATCCGATCTCCCAATCCGCCTGCGCATCATTCACGAGCCGGTCAATATAGCCATCGGTGAGCTGATGCTTCGATGCAGTCTCCGTTTCCTTTGCGGTAAACGCAACCGTTGCCGGCATATTTTTTGCCACAACAAACATGCATGCCGCACCGATCATCAGCAGCAGCGGCCCGATAAAGCTGACGATCGCGGTGAAGATCCCCGGCGGATCGCTGCCGTGATAGGTCACATCAAACGGATCTGACGGGCTGAGCCGGATCTTTACATGCGTTCCGACCAGTGTCGCCGGCGTTTGATCTGTCGTGACGCTGTTGATCGCCTGACAGGTCTCGCCGTAATATTCATATTCAAACACCTCTGCCGATTTGACATAAGGTGCACTTCCCGATGTCGAATAATTCACAAAGCGCACATATCCAATGCACTTCGCAAGCACCGTTTTGCCGTATTTGCTGCCGTTTCGATGCAGGATCTTGCATGCATTCGCTGCGGTCATCAAGCCGATCGAACAAAACACACCGCCTGCGATCACTGCAACTGCACGCACCGTTCCGATCCGCCGGATAAAGATCATCGGGATCACAAAAAACAAGCCGAGCATGATGACAAATATGCCGAATTGCTTCGGGTTCAACTGCGTGCCTGCCAGCCGGATCTGTTTGCGCTTCGTAAAAAAGCAATATATGCCGGCTGCGATGAATACCCAGCCGAAATTCATCACGGAATATGCCGTGTGTCCGATATACGCAGGCACCACGACCGCCGCAACGATGATCGCTGCGATCACCCAATGCAGCACCTTTCCGATCTGCTTGACCTGCTTCTTCGGCGCTGCTTCTTCATCAAATGTGTGGATATTGACGACATCACGCAGGATGCCAAGCGCATTCTGCGTATTCGCATTGATGATCGCGCGGCGTTCTTCATACTCCAGCACCTGCTTTGTGCTGAAATAATAGTGTTTATCTGCCGGATCAAATTTCATAGGCTGCTCCCCTTCCTGCGATTTTGCAGTTTTTTGTGCAACTTATGCTTTTATTATAGCATGCATTCGCAGGAATGTCAACTAATCGACAAAATCTTTTCGTCTTCACACACGATCTCTGTGAAAAAACAATGTGATTTTCGGTTTTCCCATTGACAAAACGGCGTTCCTCTGTTATAATGATAATTAGTAGAAATGGAAAATTTCTGATTATTCTTTTCCATTTTTCCGTGAATATTAACAAACCCATTCAACAGAAAAGAGGCGCTTATGAAACCGATTCTGATTTCCATCAGCCGTGAATACGGCAGCGGCGGCAGAGAAATCGCCCAGAATATCTCTGACAGACTGGAACTGCCTGTCTATGACCGCAAGCTGATTGATCTGACCGCGGATCAGTGCGGCTATTCCACAAAGTTTATTCAGGAAAATGAGGAACGCATGACCAATTCTTTCCTCTTTAATGTCGCTGTCGGCGGCGCTTACTCCCCTTTCAATGAACATGAATCCATCCCGCAGGATTATGTGTTCCTGACCCAAAGCAAGATCATCACAAAACTGGCGAATGAGAATCCTTCTGCGGTCTTTGTCGGGCGATGTGCTGACTATATTCTCCGCGATCATCCCAGCCTGTTCAGCGTGTTTATTACTGCGGATCTCGATTTTCGTGTCAAGCGTGCCATTGAGCAGTATGATGTCCCGCCGGAAAAAGCATATTCGATCGTCAACCGGCACGATAAACAGCGCCGGCGGCATTATAACTACTATACCGGTCTGGAATGGGGCGCATGTTCCAATTATCACCTGACGCTCAATACCGGAAAGCTCGGCATTGCCACTGTGACCGATATCCTCGTTGAACTCATCAAAAATGCCTGAACCTTCTGCACGACTTCGGTATCTCTGTTCTCATTTAGAATCACACAAGAGAGGTAAAAAGATTGATAATGGGGGAAGCAGCCCTACGGGGTACTTCCCCCAAATCCCTATCTTCCCCTTGATAAAACGATAAAGGAGTTTCGCACTCTGCGGAGTGCGACTTAG
>DMBA01000216.1 GCA_003446315.1 Ruminococcus sp.
AGAACCCGAAAGGAGAATCGCAATGGAATTCTGGGATGCTGTCAGCCGCGGTATGGATCGGCTTGCAAATAAACTCGATTCCCTCACTGAGAATGCACAGGGAATCAACAATGATACCGGCTTCACGATCATGGACAAGGACTATTGCTGGGAAGACCTCGACTACTCCGGTGACGTTACAATGCAGCGTCACGTTGTCAGCGGCGAGTGCAGAATCGTTGACCGCTACGGCGGAATCATCAACCGCGGCACACAGGAACAGATGGAACAGGCAATGGTTCGGCTCGCTGCCCGCAGTGAAGCAATGCGCTCTGTCAATGGTGCCTTCCCCACTCCCGGTGCTTACTACGGCACTCCCCCCGCACCTGCCATGCCACTCCCCCCGACGAATCAGGCATTCGTTGCCGGTGTGCCCGTGCAGGCACAGTATGGAGATATCATCGGTGTTGACCGGCACGGCGGCACTTATGCCCATTACGGCATCTACGTCAGCGATACATGTGTCGTGCATTACGGCATCCCGGCAAGCAAGACCATCGGACATGCTGAGATCCACTGCACCAATCTCCGGAACTTTCTGCGGGATGATGCTTCCTATTTCATCCTCGATTTTCCAAAGCCTTATCAGCCGCCTGTCCGTCTGGATAATACCGGCGGCGCACCGCATGCCAACACTTACTCCGAGGAGCTTGCCCGTTCTCTCCAGCAAACATATGGCTACCACCTCTACTCCCCCGAAGAGACTGTTGCACGCGCACGCTCCCGCATCGGCGAAACCGGCTATAATCTGCTCACGAACAATTGCGAGCACTTCGCCATCTGGTGCAAGACAGGCATCAGCGAATCCATGCAGGTGACCGGCATGCTTGGTTCTCTGCTCAATAATGCACGCTGGCAATTCCGCAAGCCTGCATTCCGATAATATCTTTCGTTCCAAATGCCTGACCATCTGCACTCGTCAATGGTCAGGCATTGTTATGAGAAAAGGAGTTTCTATGTACGTTGAAGGAATCTCTGCTGAAATACAGATCCGCAGAAGCAGCCGCAAGACCCTTGCAGCCGAGATCATGCCGGATGGTTCTGTATTGGTGCGTGCGCCGCTTCGTATGCCGGACACACAGATCATTCACTTTCTGCAACAGAAATCCGCGCTGATCGAAAAGCATGTGCTGAAACGGTCTGCACAAGCCGCGCAAACGGCAAATTTGCCGCCGCTGACTGCCGCAGATATCCACCAACTTGCAGAACAGGCTTTACAGGTGATCCCGCCGCGTGTTGCATATTTTGCAGAGCGAATCGGTGTCACTTATGGCAGAATCACGATCCGCAATCAAAAAACACGGTGGGGGAGTTGTACTGCAAACGGCAATCTCAATTTCAACTGTCTTCTGATGCTCGCTCCCCCGGATGTCATTGACAGCGTGATCGTGCATGAACTGTGTCACCGGATCCACCCGAATCACTCCAAAGCCTTTTATGCAGAAGTACACCGTGTCTTCCCGGACTACGATCGCTGCGATCAATGGCTGAAAGAGAACGGCAGTCAGCTCATTGGACGGATGTGTGCAAGCGCCGGCTGAATCGCAGACAAATCTCTCGCGCCATATAGATTCACCGTATCAAAAGCCGTCGTTTTTCATATAACGATAATACCCGAACAGCTCCACTGAGAACTGTTCGGGTATTTATTTGACTCTTTAATTGGCAAGCTTATCTTCGTATGCTCTCGCCAGTCGGTGCACTGTTTTGCCGATCGCTTCACGCAAGGAAACCGGTTCCAGAACCGTCACATAATCGCCGTATTGCAGCGCCCAGTGATGCAGCGCCGTCGGATTCGTCCGAACATGAACGATCACCTGATCCTGTATCGTCTGTTCAAATGTTGCATCATCACCGAACCAATCCAGAACATCGCCGATGATATGTTTATCCGCAAGGAACTTGCACGGAACTGAGCTTCCGCTGTACATATAAAGCTGTTCCGCCAGATCCCGCGGATGCTCTGTGCTCTGTTCCAGCGTTTCCGAAAGCGGCATGCGCTCAAACTGCTCTGTCAACCGAATGTCCATGATATGGTCAATGCGATAATGCGACACGGTACGATGCGGCTCTTTGCAGCACATCAGATAATATTTTCCGTGCGATACCACGATCTCATACGGACTGACCAGATATTCCCGCACACTTCCGTCCGAACGGGTTCTGGGCTGCAAAACCGGTTCGCCGTCCTCATTGAGCACATAGTTTCCATAGCGGAACTGGACTGTGCAGTTTCGGGTGATTGCTTCACACAGGACTTCCACTGTATAAAGCATCTGCTTTGCAGCGGGCGCATGCAAATACACAACATGCGATTCCTGTGCAGATTCCCGATAGGTCGGGGATGCACCCTGTGTCAGTTTATCCACAAGCATATTGCGCTGCTTATCCGGCAGCGAAGGCATTGCCGAGAGCAGATCCGTCATCATGCGGAGCTCACCGGGTTCAAATTGCGGTTCCATATACCAGTCTGTATGCATGGTCTCCACCGAGCCATCCGGCAGGGTGCGCTGCTTCTTTGTAGAACAAAGCGAATATCCGGCTTCTGCAAGCGCATCCAGATACACCTTCAATGTGCGGCGGTTTAACTGTACATCATAACGTTGCTTCATACGGTCGAGCAAATTCTGCTGTGTCAACCGATGATTTTCATCTGTTTCTTCTCTTAACAACATCAATAATTGAAAAATAGCCTGCCCCTTCATTAGAGAATCACCTCATTTGTTTGTTTCTGTGTTTTCCGATTCTTTTGAAATCGGGTTTTGAGTAGCTTGTAAATATAGTTGGTGGTTTGCATCAAAATCGACTGCGAGTACCATTTGTCCATCCGGTGCCGTTTGATCGGAATATGTTCCGTCAGCGGGGAGTCGCAGCGTCTGCATATCATATGCAATCAGCTTTACAGGCGTTTGCAATGAGAGCAGATACAGCGAAGACTGCGGAACATTTGTTGTCAATTCCGGCATTGCGGTTCCGAGCATTTTCGGAATAGCGGTTGGACTGAGGTGCTTGACTTTATCGAGCATCTTATTCAAAACAGTTCTCTGTCGTTCTGTGCGTTCAAAATCTGCGTTTCCTACATGTCGGATCCGTGCATAAGCCAAAGCCTGCTTGCCGTTTAATGTGAATGTGCCGCCACTTGGCAAGAAATCAGCCATCGGGTCATCGCCCATGATACGATTGACCTCACTTTGCAGGATCACGTTAATTTCTTCAGCTTCCCGATCGCTGATCTCCACCTTAATTCCACCCAGCGCATCTGCGATATGCACAAACGCTTTGAAATTGATGCAGATATAATCATCAATCGGAATTCCATAATTGTTTACAATTGTATCCATTAAGAGGGTTGCGCCGCCGAATGCAAAAGCTGCATTCAACTTGTTGGTACCGTGGTTCGGTATGCTGACATACGAATCACGCATCAAAGAGGTCATTGTGACAGAGTGGTTATGCTTGCTGAAGCTCAGAACGATCATGGTATCTGCGCGACCGGATTCCCCGTCGCGGCTGTCCGTGCCGATCAGCAAGATATTACGCACTTCCGGATCACTTTCGCTGATGCCGGATGTCAGTTGCCTCGTTCCTGTTTCCCGATATTCAATCTGCCGGATCGCCAGCATCACAATACCGGAATACAGTAAAAACAGTACAAGTGCGAGTGAAATCACACTCAGGATGATATGCCGCAAGCAGCTATGATGTCTTCTTCTGCGCCTCCTTTTGCGCTGCTTTGGAACTTTCTCACGCCGTTCAGGCTGGATTTGTTGCGGCGGTCTACGATATGGCATTGATTTTTCTCCGCCCGGCAGCCGATCCTGATAAGATGCGCGCCGGATGGAAGAATGCGGTGACGGTTGCTGCAATCGCTGCCGTGGCTGCTGGATGCCTTGCCGCGGCGGTCTTGCTTGTCTCTGCGGACTTCCGCGCTGCGAGTCGTCTGGCCACTCCAACCGCGGCGGATCATCCGCATAGGCATTCGTTCGGTTTGCAGCACCCTGCAGACGCGGGTGCGGTGTATCCAGTCTTGGGTCATATCCGTCATCTTCATACGGTTCTTCCCAATATTCCGGATCCGGCACACGCGGGAGCTCCTGCGTATCTGACAAACCATTGTGTTTGCTCATATTCGCCTTCCTTTCTTATTCTGTTTTCATAATACTATTATACACTTTTTTCCTATGACATGTCAACCAAAAAAGCCAATTATGAACGCATTTTTATCACATCTTCAAAAAATGTGAAGAATATCTTCATAATTTCGAAAAGTGATTCAAATTCGTACTTTTCGACAAAATGTTCCACGTGGAACAATGCAAAAATGTTTCACGTGGAACACTCAGATTTTATAAGGGATTTCGCTTGATTTTCGCAAATCTGCGGGGATATTTTTCAGGTGTTTCCGTATCTTTTTGCACGAAAACAAGTGTTTTTTGCTCATTCAATAACTGATAATGCGATTCGCGGCACGAACATCCAAGCACATCTGCCGCAGACTGAAACCGTTCTGCCGCAGGATCGTAGTTTCTGCCCTTCATTGCAATCAATGCCCCGCCGGTTTTCACAAACGGAATACTCAGTTCCGTAAGCATGGATCCTGCTGCCATTGCTCTGGATACAGCAAAATCGAAACTGCTGCGGTATGTTTGATTGTTTGCCAATTCCTCGGCGCGTCCGCAGAGACATTCCGCATGCAATTGCAGCCGATCAACAACCGATTGGCAAAATTCAATTTTCCGCAATTCACTATCCAGCATTGTGATTCTTAAATTCGAATTCAGGATACATAGCGGAATAGCCGGGATTCCGCCGCCTGTGCCAACATCCAGAACCGTCGCACCATTCGGCAAATACGGGAGAAGCACCGCTGAATCCAGAAAATGGCGACTCCAGATTTCAGAAGCCGTCCGAACCGCGGTTACATTTTGCGTTTTCGATTCCGAAAGCAGCATTTGCGCATATTCATGCAGCATTTCATATTGTTCCGGCTGCAAATCATACCCTATATTCGAAAACAATGTACTGCCTGTCTCAAAAGTGACCGTTTCATCCATGATAGCCACCCGCTTTCAGCCATGTCATAAGAATCGAGATGTCAGCCGGCGAAACGCCGGAGATTCGGGATGCTTGTGCCAGATTATCAGGTTTGCGCGCAGACAGCTTTTCCTTACATTCAGAGGAAAGCCCACGGATAGCAAGATAATCTAAATCTTTCGGCAAAATAATATGCTCCAGATTTTCAAAATGCTCATTCATCTTATTTTGCCTGTCAATATATTCTGCATATTTTATTCGATGCCCGACTTCATCACATTCATCCCGATCCAAGTCAAGATTCAAATGCAAATACTGCGCTATTTCGTAGAAATCGACTTGTGGTCTTTTTACAATTGCCTCAAGTTTTGTGCTCTGTTGTAATTC
>DMBA01000341.1 GCA_003446315.1 Ruminococcus sp.
ATCATTTGCTGCGCGGCTTCCGCGCTATAATTCACATTCATTTTCTGCCATGCGATGAAAAAAATAGCCGAATAGACGATTTTTTCCTCTTTGCAAAAAAGTGCTTGAAATAGCGGCTATATAGTAGTATAATAAGAAACGCTGTTTGCAGAATAAAAAAATAAGAGGTAATGAAAATGTCATCTCAGGCAAAAACTGCTCCCGAGCAGAAACTGAAACCGAAGCTGTTTTCCGTCATGAAGCACTATTCGAAAGAACAGTTCTTCAAGGATGTGACCGCCGGTATCATCGTGGCGATCATCGCGCTGCCCCTTTCGATCGCGCTGGCACTTGCATCCGGCGTGGGGCCGGAGCAGGGACTTTATACCGCCATTGTTGCGGGATTCATCGTGTCCTTTCTGGGCGGCAGCCGTGTTCAGATCGCGGGGCCGACCGCTGCATTTGCAACCATCGTTGCAGGCATTGTCGCAACACAGGGCATGGATGGTCTTGTGATCTCCACCATTATGGCAGGCATCATCATGGTAGTGATGGGCTTCTGTCATTTCGGCACACTCATCAAATATATTCCCGGAACGATCACCAGCGGCTTTACATTCGGAATCGCCGTGACGATCCTGCTGGGACAGATCAAGGATTTCTTCGGGCTGACATTTCAGAATGCCCCCATCGAAACGGTAGATAAGGTCAAGGAGATCATTCTCTGCTTCCATACGCTGAATCCACAGGCGCTGCTGGTGGGGGTTGTCTCGCTGGCGATCCTGATTTTCTGGCCGAAGAAGCTGGAAAAGATCCCTGCATCGCTGATCGCCGTGATCGTGGGTGCTGTGATGGTCGGTGCATTTGATATGAAGGTCAACACGATCGGCAGTCTTTACAGCGTATCGAAGGAGCTGCCGCATTTCACGATGCCGCATTTTACCTTTGCGCAGATCAAGGCGCTGCTGCCGAATGCATTCACCATTGCGATTCTGGCGGCGGTGGAATCGCTGCTTTCCTGCGTTGTTTCAGATGGTATGATCGGTTCGAAGCATCGTTCCAATATGGAGCTGGTTGCGCAGGGCGCTGCCAATATCGGTTCAGCACTGTTCGGCGGGATCCCTGCGACCGGTGCGATCGCGCGTACTGCGGCGAATGTCAAAAACGGCGGACGCACGCCGGTTTCGGGCATGGTACATTCCGTGGTTGTGCTGATTATTCTGTGTTTGCTGATGGATAAGGCATCACTGATCCCGATGCCGACCATAGCGGCGATCCTGTTTCAGGTTGCATATAACATGTGCGGCTGGCGCAATATCCGCAGCACCATCAAGACTGCCCCGAAAAGTGATATTGCGGTGCTGTTTGTGACGCTGATCTTCACGGTAATATTTGATCTGGTAGTGGCGATCGGAGTGGGCATGGTGATGGCTGCGCTGCTCTTTATGAAGCGTATGGCGGATGTGACGGAAGCACATGCATGGGTGGATATTGACGATGAGGACACAGATCCGGACAATATTCTGCTGAAAAAGATCCCGCATAACACGAGGGTTTTCGAGATCAACGGCCCGATGTTCTTTGCGGCTGCGGATAAATTCAGCTATATGCTTTCTGATGAGAATATAGATGTGCTGATTATTCGTATGCGGAATGTACCTGCGATGGATGCAGCGGGTGTGGATGCGCTCCGGGAGATCGTCCGGCGGTGCGAGAAGCATGATGTGCGTGTGATTTTCTCACATGTAAATGAACAGCCGATGCATGCGATGGAGAAGGCTGGATTCATCGGGCATGTGGGCAAAGAAAACTTCTGCGATCATATTGATACGGCATTAGCGCGTGCGCAGTCGATCGAAAACGACATTCTTTCCAATAAATAAAGCGGCGGGCGGCGG
This sequence comes from Ruminococcus sp., assembly GCA_003446315.1. Lineage (GTDB taxonomy): Bacteria > Bacillota > Clostridia > Oscillospirales > Ruminococcaceae > Firm-04. The sequence goes on from DMBA01000341.1 coordinate 1,878, forward strand.
AGGCTCCCCGCTTATGCGAATGTCAGATGCCGGGCACAGGCAGCCGATCAATGCGCTCCAGAAAAGCATTGTCGAACAGCGGCACGACACAATAATCGAAGAAAATTGCCATTGGCTTCACATCTGTCCATTCGATCGGTGTGAAGCCATATTTTGCAAAATTGAGCAGCGCCTCTTTCGCCCGGTCGTACTGCTGCAAATAAAGGCAGATCGCCGCGGCGGGGAAATGGGCATTGCGCAATTGAGGGGACGTGCAGTATTTTTGATAAATGGCAAGATAATCTTCCGGACGGCATTCTGCTTTCACGGAAACGAGCAGGCTGCTGAGGACGGCAGGATTTTCCAGCGGATCACCGGAGAGCTTCGCAAGGCGGTTTTTATGGCATTCCAGATAGCTTTCCGTGACGGCAGAGAGTGGTTTGGGGTCATCGGGCGGCGTATAATTCCGGACGGCAAATCTGACCAGATCGCCGGAAGCGTGTTCGAGCAGCAGCGGAATGGATTTGAAGTGTTCGAAACCACGTTTATCGAGCTCCTGCTGCGAAAAATGCTGATGCATCTGCATGAGGATATCAAAGGCTTCCTGCCGGACGGGGGCATCCGCTTTCCGGAGTGCAAATGCGAGCATTCGTTGCGTTTCTTTCGTTTTATTTTCGGAATACCACGCATTGAGGAACGGATAGAGCAGGAGTGCCTGCTGCACGCACGCATTGAAATCGGAACGGAAAAAGGCGATTTGTGCTCTCATATCGGCGAGCTGCGGATCATATCCGACAAGTTTTTTTGCAATGGTTTCGGCTTCATCATAGTGACAGGCAGAGAACAACTGGACAACATTTTTGAATGTTTTCGTTTTACGCGGAAAAGCGATCGCATCAAAATTGATTTGAGAGAGGTCACATGTAATCATAGCAAGGATCTCCTTCCATATTTTATGATCCGTATTTTATTATGTAAATAATTATATCATAATACAGAATGAAAGTCAAGTCATCTTCCCTGCCGCCTTTATTTTGCTTCATATGCTGTATCATTCATATCTCTTTCAAGTGGTCAAATAAGGGCACTTTTGCGTGATGCCATTCAACCCGTCCTTTGCATAAACTATGGTTCCTGTATATGGCGATTAAGTCCTGCGTCCTGTATTGATGCGACCCGACAGAAGTATGAGGATTGATAATGGGGGA
>DMBA01000288.1 GCA_003446315.1 Ruminococcus sp.
GTTATCAGCGACATGATCGAAAAAAACGGAATGAATGCGCATCCGCGTATCATCATGACGGAGGAGAAATTTACAAAGCTGAAAAAACACATCGGAGATGATTCCGTAACGGCGGTTCTGCTTGAGAAACTGCGCGGGGAAGCAGACCGGATCATGGAACAGCCGGTGTGTCAGTATGAGATTCCGGACGGCATCCGTCTGCTCGAAACATCCAAAAGGATCCAGCGGAGAGTTGCTGCACTGGCTCTCGCATACAATATTTTCGGCGATGATAAATATGCACAGCGCGGCTACGCGGAGCTGGAAGCAGCGTGTCGTTTCAAAGACTGGAATCCGAGCCATTTTCTCGATACTGCTGAAATGAGCACGGGCTTTGCGCTCGGCTATGACTGGCTCTATCACTGGATGAACGATGCGCAGCGGGCATTCATCCGGCAGAATATGATCGAAAAAGGCTTTATGCAGGTCATGGAGGATTTCGAGGACAAGCCCCGAACCCGTACCTATAAATGGTATCAGGATGATCCCGACGATAACTGGAAACTGGTCTGTACCGGCAGCATGAGCATGGCGGCGCTTGCATTCGGAGATGAAGACGATACAAAAGAAATTGCGGCTGATGTCCTCAACTACGCTTACAGGGAAGCATATTCCTTTGTCCGCCGTGCCTACAGTGCAAAGGACGGCACATACAGCGAGGGTCTCGGTTATTGGGATTATGCAACATATTATCTTGGATTACAAGCATCAGCATTGACAAGTGCAGCCGGAACGGACTACGGCCTTGCGGATTTTGATGGACTGGGGCGAGGTCGGCGCGGCAAATGCCAGCTTCCGGAATACATGGGATGAAAGCGGGATCGTTGCGGCGCTTCATGCCGGTACAAACAATTATAAATATCACGGCCACTACGATCTGGGCTCGTTCTATCTGGAATCAAACGGCGCAAGATTCTTTACCGATCTGGGCAATGAGAATTATGAGCTGGACAATCGACAGTATTCCTATCGGATCCGGGCGGAAGGACATAACACGCTTGTGATCAACCCGTCTCAGGAGCTTGATCAGCAGGAAGGCGCAGAATGTCTGATTACCGGATTCAGCGGGGGAAACGAAGCATTTGCGATTACCGATCTGACCGCCGCATACGAACCCAGCGGCGCAGAAAGCGTTGTCCGCGGGCTGAAAATGATAAAGGAAAAAGAATGTGTTATCATTCAGGATGAAATCTCGCTGAATGCTCCCGGTGAGATATATTGGTTTGCGCACACGAAGGGACAGATTGCGCTTGCAAATGACGGAAGAAGTGCCGTTGTGACCGTTGGCTCGGAGAAACAGTGGGTCGGTATCATCAGTGACGGCGGTAAATTCACTGTGATGAACGCTGAGTTACTGCCGACATCCCGTGCTGTATCGAATCAGAAAGACAACAGTGAATACAGAAAGCTTGCGATTCATCTGACCAATACGAAGAATACAACGATTTCCATTGCCTGCATTCCGCTGAAACAAGGCGAATCACAGCCTGCATGGACGCCGGCTGTAACCCCAATTTCCGAATGGACGACTCAGGCGATAAAGGGCGATGTGAATGCTGACGGTGCGTTCAATATCACGGATGCTGTGTTATTGCAGAAGTGGCTGCTTACCGATCCCGATACAGAACTTGCAGACTGGCGTGCCGGTGATTCAGACGGAAACGGGAAACTGAATGCGATTGATCTGAGCCTGATGAAGAAAGACCTGTTAAGGAGAAAATCAAAATGAAACTGTCACCGGATGAGCAGATTTATATGATAAACGGGCAATCATTTTTCTGCATGGGAGAACTGCCGGACAAGGACATTCCGCGCATTCAGATGCTTGACGGCGGCACCGGACTGAACTTCGAGCAGTTATTCGGGGATATGCTGACAAAAGCAGATCATCCCGGAAAAGGCACGGCTGCTTTCCGCAAAGTGTTGAACAATTTCTTTCAGCCTGATTCACTTGAAACAGCGGAAGAACGGGAACTCTATGACTGGTTGTGCAGTCAGCTTCGCGCTTTGATTCCGGAAATGACCGCGCCCGGCTGTTATCCGCCCGGCATGATGCTCGGGGCAACATGGGATCCGGATACCGTGCGCGAAGTCGGGCAGGCGCTTGGGCATGAAGCACGCGCCTACGGCGTGCATGTGCTGCTCGGAACCCCGAATATCAATCTGCACCGTGATCTCAGAGCCGGACGCCTGTTTGAAGGCTATTCCGAAGACCCGTACCTGATCTCGCAGCTTGCGCCCAAACTTGTGCAGGGTGTGCAGTCGCAGGGTGTTGCTGCAAATGTCAAGCATTTTGCGGCAAATAATCAGGAAACAAACCGGCAGGGCATCAATGAGATCATTCCGGAACGTGCCCTGCATGAACTCTATCTGCCGGGATTTGAAGCCTGCGTGAAAGCCGGCTGCGCGACCGTCATGGCGGCATACAATCAGATCAACGGCGTACCGTGTACCGAAAACAAATGGCTGCTGACCGATCTTCTGCGCGGTGAATGGGGATTTGACGGACTTGTCATGAGTGACTGGTACGCGGTGTATCATCCTGCTGCGGCAGTCAATGCGGGCTGCGATGTCAATATGCCGGGGCCTGTTTCATCGGAACCGCTCCGAAAGGCTTTTGCTGACGGTTTGCTTGATCCTGACAGGCTGGCAGAATCGGCAGACCGTGCGGTGACGCTTGCACGGAAATATGTGCAGCCTCCGACAGGTCATATTGACCGTGACATGACCGACCGCGCAGCCTATCAAGCGGCGGCAGAGGGCATTGTTATGCTGGAAAACTATCCGATGAAAGGTGATAAGGACAGGAAGTGCTGCCCGATTCCGGCATCTGCAAAGATTGCGCTGACGGGTACACTGAATGGTGAGCTTCTTGTCTGCGGCGGGGGCAGTGCCTGTGTCCGGACTGACAGAAATACAAATCTGCTGACAGAACTCCGGAAGCGGTTTGCCGATGTTCGCATCGGTCTGTATGATGAAGCCGACACGCTGATTTATGTGCTCAGTGTACCCGGACAGGAAGGCAATGACCGCAAAACAATCCGCGTCGATCAGGAAGAACAGCAGAAGATCAGTGAACTGCATGGATACACGAACCGGCATAATATGCGCTCTGTACTGATTTTCAATACAGCCTGCCCCGTTACAGGCTGGGCGCTTTCATTCTGGGACGCGATGTTCTGGGTTTCGCTTCCGGGTATGCAGGGAGCCGCCGCGATTGCGGATATCCTCTGCGGAAAGGTCAATCCGTCCGGACGCCTGCCTGTTTCTTTTCCGTACAGTGAAAATGATATGCCGACCTATCTGAATTTTCCGGGCGACGGGATGACCGTAATGTATGGCGAGGGGATTTTTGTCGGTTATCGTTACTATACAACACGGTATCATTTCAATCAGGACGATCAATTTGCTGAGTATTCATTCGGTTTCGGTCTGTCCTATTCCGAATTTGAGGTGCGGAATCTGCGTATAGAAAGCGGCAGTATCGAAACCGGACTTGACCTGCTCGCAGAAGTCGAAAACACTGGTGAAGTCGCAGGAAAAACAGTCGTTCAGGTTTATGTTCATGATCCTGTATCGACGCTGACAAAGCCGGTCTGCAAACTCTGTGCTTTCCGGAAAGAATTTGTCGAACCGCATCAGACGGTGACCGTGCGTATGCACATTGACCGCCGTGCGTTTGAAAGTATGGATCCCGACCTGCACAAATGGACGCTTGAGGACGGCAATTATATTCTCAATGCAACCGTTAAAACGCCGGATGCGATC
>DMBA01000037.1 GCA_003446315.1 Ruminococcus sp.
GGACGGAAAAGCGGTTTATTATAACGGCAAGTCGATCGCACCGAAAGACCCGGATGCAACATCTTACACCGGTCCGAACAACCTCTGGAAAACACAGATCAACCAGATGAAAAACGGAACAGTTGCACGCAATTATGATCCCAATGGAATCGGTCTGGATCGCGGTCTCTCAAAAGACATTGCAGATTTTCTCGTAGATACGCTGTTGGAATTTCGTGATACTGTGTGGGATAACCGGGATACCATTCGCTCGGTCGTCATGCGGGTAAAGGATATCATGGAAGGCAATACCGAAGCCGGTGCTTATCTTCTGAATTTCATTCAGGATGAATACAAACTGGCATATCATTCACAGCCAGATACATGGCAGAGAGAATTCGGATATAATGAAATGTATGACGAGATCTTCAAGATCGGCTCGTACATGAATTACGGCAGAGTGGACTTTGAGGTAGGCAGTGATGTGTATTCGTTGTGGGCTTGGAAGGGCGATTACTGGAATCTCCAAAGCGGTGCAGAAGTCGGTCTGTATGTGCTCAACCAGAGCTTCGGAAACGCACACGCAGAACAATATGATGTTGTAAACTTCGAAGTGCCGATGACACTCAGCCTGTACAATTATCAGTCTCCCGGCTCATTTGAGAATCTGTATAACTGGGCACCGAATAAGAATCAGTGGTGGGTCACCGGGTTCGATCCGGATTATCCGGAACCGGATCCGGAGGTCATGGTCTCTGTTGCAAGCGTTGATCTCAGTGATTCGCATGAGGATCTCTTTGATGCGCTGAACGGATCATCTGTCTCTTACCACGATGATCTGAAGAATTATCATGTGATTCTGGATGATTCCACCAATATCGTCTGGATCCAGTGGTATAACTCCTGTGTCAAATAATCGCTGATCTTTTCCGATCAAAAAAAAGCCCATCCGGAGAATCCAATCTGTCTTCGGATGGGCTTTCTTCTGGCAATTTGATGCCCGGAACGGATTCGAAATCAATTTCAAATATTTTTCAGGATCTTGCACCTGAAAGAGCTGGGTTTCTGTCATAATAAGCAGAGGAACATGAAAGGCGGTGAGAAATTGTGAATGACAATTCCATTATTGCGTTATTTGAACAGCGAAACGAAAAAGGAATCGAGGAAGCCGGTCGTGCGTACGGCGGTCTGCTTCGCGGAATTGCCATGCGCATTCTCGGAGACAGTCGTGATGCGGAAGAATGTATCAATGATACGCTGATGAAGGCGTGGCTTGCGATCCCGCCGGATAAACCCAAATTTCTGCGGGCTTATCTTGCAAAGATCACGAGCAATATTGCGCTGAATCGCTATGAGTCAGATCACGCAAAAAAACGAGGCGGCGGCGCAATTCCGGCAACGCTGGATGAACTTGCGGAATGCATCCCCGCACCGGAACGCACCGATCAGGTCATAGACCGCATTGCACTGACTGCCGCACTGGATTCGTTTCTCAAAACCATTCCGGAAAAGCATGCAAAGGTGTTCATGCACCGATATTTCACGATGCTGGAAACGGATGAAATCGCAGCGGAGCTTCATCTCAGTCAAAACACAGTGAAAAGCATCCTGCGCAGGACGCGGGCGAAGCTGCAAACCTATCTCGAAAAGGAGGGGCTGCTATGAAAGAGCAGGATCTGTTAAAAGCGATCCATAATCTGCCGGATCAGACTGTTGAACATTATGCGCTGCCGAAATCCGGGAAATCGGATGCTCTGCCCGATGAAACGGCAGCCGGAAAGGAGCATATTATGACGACAAATGCAGATACAGCAAATAAGAAACCGATTCGGATACACCGCACAGGAATTGCAGCAGCCATTTTGATCTGTCTGGGACTGAATGCCGGACTGTTTTTCGGTATCAACAAGCTGCGCACAGATAACAGCACCATTCCGGGACATGCACCGGTTGAGAGTGTGTCAGTTGATTCGGATTATAAGATGCCGAGCCTGATCGGTATTGACTTTGACGATGCACTCGTGATGTATGGTGATATCATCCAAATCGTTTGTGACAGCGAAGAATACAGCGATTACGAAGCCGGTATCATCTTTGACCAGGATATTCCGGCAAACGAACCACTAAAAAAAGGCGATACCGTCCATGTGAAAGTATCAATCGGTGCGAAGAAAGTGCAGCTCCCGGATGTTGCCGGCTGGGACTTCGAAACTGCAAAAACACAGATTCTCGCTCTGAAACTCTATGTTGACAAGCGTTCTTCCTATGACAATGAAGTGCCGGAAGGCAAGGTGATTTCCACGGATCCGGTTGGCCCGGCAGAGCTTGAGCCGGGAACTTATGTCCGTGTGACCGTTTCACTCGGCCCGAATAATGCCAATGTTCTCGTACCGAATTTTGTTGGTATGAGATACGAGGAAGCAAAAGAAATACTGGAAAGCATGGGACTTGTCGCTGCAAAACGTGAAGTCTCCGGTACTGAACTTGCAGGAAAGGTTCTTGCACAGGATATCAACCCGGGCGAAGAAGTTGCAGGAGGAACCACTGTCACTCTGGATGTTGTAACCGGTGAATCAAATACGGAAATTGAAACAACTACAGCGCCAAATGAAGCGGATTCAGAAGCGAATGCAGAGGAAAATACTGTCGTGATCTCTTTCCGGATTCCGGAAGATGCAGTCGGTACCTATCATATTGCGCTTTATGAAAACGGTATAGCAAAAGCAGTCGGCGGTTCATTTGATCCGCAGTTTGCATCAGGTGTTGCCGCGCTGACAGTCGAAGGATCACAGGAAGCAGATCTGACGGCAGTGCTTGTGAATGATACGACCGGTGCGGAAGCAACACTTGGCATCGTACATGTGAACTTTGATACAAAATCAGCCGAACTGATAAACGACAATATCAATGCAGCTTTTGCAGAATTACAGAATAACGAATAAACGATCTCCGATAAAAAACCGACAGAGCACGATAAAAATGCTCTGCCGGTTTTTGCTTTATGGAAGCTGTTTAATTTGACACACGAGCTGTTCGGCTTCTGCCGGAGAAAGCGGTTTGCCCCAGATATAGCCCTGCACAAAATCGCAGCCGATCTCCCGCAGCGTATCGAGCTGCTCTGTTTCCTCAACGCCTTCCGAAATGACCCGGAATCCCATGATGTGACCCATAGAGATAATTGCAGCCACATAATCCCGTGAGGATTTGTTGATGTTCATTTGGTCAATGAAAGACTTATCGACTTTCAGCAAATGTGCGGGAAATTTATGAAGATAACTCAAAGAAGAATATCCCGTGCCAAAATCGTCAATGGCAAGTTTGATGCCCATTCTTTGCAGTTCGCCGATGCATAACAGCGCTTTATCGACCGAATCAATCATAATGGATTCTGTGATCTCAATTTCGATCTGTTTTGCCGGAACACCGCTGTCTTGCAGCACACTCCGCACTTCATCCAAAAAATCATTCCGCATCAGATGGCGTACAGAAATATTGACGCTCAACATGATATCTGAACCATAATCCTTGATGATGCTGCCGAAAAACTTTGCTGCTTTCCGGAAAACAGTACTGTCAATGCGGTCTACCAATCCGGCATCTTCGGCAACCGGAATAAATTCGCCCGGACTGAGATTGTTTCCCGCAGCATTTTTCAAGCGGGCAAGCGCTTCAAAACCGCGAAGCTGATGGAACATATCAAACTGCGGCTGCAAATAAAAATAAACAGAATCACGCTCCAATGCTTCCCGGATGTCCTTCTCGATTTCCATATGGCGTTCCTGTTTCAGAAGATCCGGTGTGAACCGCAGAATATGCTGACTGCTGTTCGCACGCTTGATCTCATGCATTGCGGCGCTGGCATAAGTAGCAAGTTTATCAAATGTCTTTGCATCCGTCGGACATTCTGCATATCCGAAACTGGCAGACACATAGAAATCATGCCCGTCAATTTGCAGGATATCGTCCAGCACAGATTCATATTGCCGGATGGTATGCAGGACATCTTTTTCCGACTTGTATCCGCGAATAATCAGCGCATACTCATCGCCGCTGAGGTGAGAAACAAAATCCTTTGTACCGGTTTTCCCGGATTCTGCGATATTCTTCCAGCGTTTTCCGATTTCCACCAGAACCCGATTGCCGATCTCAATACCGACCTGACTGTTCAGTTTTTTGAAGCCGTTCAGATTGATCGTCACATTTGTAAAAGTCTCGCCGCTGTTTGTCAGGTCTTTCAAATATTGCGTACAAGCATATACATTCGGCAAACCTGTCAAAGTATCGGTCACAGCCAGTTCCACCATCTGATTATGGATCCGGAAAACTTTTTTATGGTTCACATAAATTATGATAATTGCAATCAGAGCAAGCAAATTTGCAAACACACCCGGCAGACTCCCTGCATGACCGCCCACAAATACATTTACAAAAATCATTGATGTTTGCACCAGCAGCAAGCCCAAAGCAGTGAAAAAGCCCTTTGTACCGCAGAAAACAACGCATAAGATCATAGAAATATTTGCAAATGAAGAAAAAACACCTGCAAATGCTGAAAGCGGGATTTCTCTGCTAAAAAATGCAACCGTATTTTGACTGTTGGAAACCAATGCGACCAAAACAGATGCAATCACATAAAGCAACAGCAGAAAAAAGAATGCAGTTATCGGAACATCCGTATGCGGAAGGATCTGCGCAATTGCCTGATCTAAAAAAAGATTCTCTTGCTTTCCGGTTGCTTTTGGCATATATAACACCCCCGATACAAAACCCATGCTGTCATGATCTTTCATTTCTGATCGGATAAAAAAGAATGATTATATATATTATACATGATATTTGCGAAAAAAGCAATAGAAAGAACAAAATATTTGTAAAATAGAATAATGGTTATGAAGAATCAGTGTTTTGAAACGGATTCCGGCTGCACACTTCGTTTGATACTGGATGTCAAAAGCAGGATCGAAACTGCCATCATGACAGCTTCTGTGATCGGCTGTGCCCAAAGCATACCGTTAAACCGGTAAATACGGTTCAAGAGCAGAAGCAGCGGGATATATAAGATCAATTGCCGGATGACCGTGATTCCGAAGGCAAACTGCGGTTTCCCCATCGCCTGAAACGACATGCGGCACATAGAGACTGTTCCCACAAACGGCAGAATAAACATCATTCTGCGCAGAACATGAGCCCCGATCTCTGTGACTTCCGCAGAATCCGTGAATACAGCGATCAAAGCCGGCGCAAAAATGCCGTAAAGCAGCATCAGGATGCATTCTGTTCCGGTTACGGCTGAAACGCCTGCTTTCAGGATCTTTCGCATGCGGTCTGCATTTTTTGCGCCGTAATTATACCCCATGATCGGCTGTGTTCCGGAAGCAAAGCCCTGATAAACATAATTGCCCAGCGACAGCACTTTTTGTGCAATGCCCATTGCAGTCACAGTCAACTCACTGTAAGCAACTGCAAGATTATTGTTCACGGTATATGCGGCAGATGTCAGAAGCGTTTCCAGTGATGCCGGTACACCGACCCAATAGATCTCCCGCAGGATCTCAGCAGTCGGCAGCACCTGTTTCAGGGAAGGTTTCAGCAGTGTTTTTCCGCGCATATAATACAGCACGGAAACGCCGAAACCGGCTGCATTACTGAAAATCGTTGCGATCGCAGCACCGCGGATCTGTAAGTGCAGCGTGAAAATAAAGAACGGATCCAATATAATGTTCAACAGCGTCCCGATGACCATACCTGTCATAGAATACCGCACAGACCCTTCACTGCGCAGCAAAGCGCCCGTTGTATAGCTGCCCATTGTGAAAAAACTCCCCAACAGGATCACCTGCACATATTGCTGCGTGTAGGCAAATGTATTTTCTTTTGCACCGAGCATCCCGACCAGTTCCGGCAGAAAGCAAAGCCCGATCCCGGCGACCAGCAGACTGTTGAGCAACGTCAGCGAAAAAGCAGCCGTCAGCGTATGGGCAGCCTTTTTCGACTCCCCTGCTCCGAGACAGCGTGCGATCAGCGAGGATGCACCTGTTCCGACCATATTGGAAACGGCAACCGTCACCATCATGACCGGATATGCGAGATTGACCGCTGCAAGCTGATAATCGTCACCGGTCAAACCGATAAAATAAGTATCCACCAGATTATAAAGCACCATAATAAACATGCCGATAATCAACGGAATACTCATCCGGATCACGGCTTTGAAGGGCGCTTCTTCCCGCAGCGTATAGATTCTTCTGTCACCTTTCATACTTCACACCATCTTATTGTCATGTACCACTGGGTACAATCATATTCGGAATCCATTCCATGCCAAAGCAAATATTCCGATTCCACATCATTATTATACCACAAAATCTGCAAATTGCAACTATGCTTTTCCGTATACGCATTCGATCGACAGCGGCGTATCCGAACCCATATATCGGTATTTTCTCGCATCAGCATCTTGCAATTCAATCCAAGTTGTGCTATAATTAGAATATAGTTTGCATTGACTAACCATAAATGATATCGTTGTCAAGCGAACGGTATATTTCATCTTGCGATATGATCCGGCGTTCGCTTCAACAGCAGAAATGAGGGGAAAATGGATTCAACAAAAGCGACAATTGATAAGATGCGGCTGGTTATTCCGGCGATGCTGCTGTGCATGATCGGTGATTACTGCATCGGCATCGAACCGCGGAATTCCGAGCCGCTGGGCACCTTTGCCGGCACAGGCTGGCTGACCATCGCAGATTGGCGCATCGCATTATCGGATTTCACTGGCGCAATCGGCAGCGTTTTATATGCCATCGGCGCAGTCGCATTTATTCGCTGGCTGCTGGCGCATCTGCATACCAAAACAAAGGCAGAACAAATCTGGCTGCGGCTTTATACCATCGGGCTCGGTATCGGCTGCGTATCGTTTCTGTATTTTCACATTGCATGCGGCGGTCTGATCCATCATTTTAAGCTGCTTTATGAGGCAACGGGCAGCAATTTGGCGCAGACAACGGATTATTGGGGCAGGATGTTTTTGCCCGAAGCAATCCCGTTTTTCGCATTATTTATCGTATTTGATGTACTGACAAGTGCTGCATGGACTGCGCTCATTTTGCTGCGTGTGTTTCCTGTCTCAAGGTGGCTGATCCTTGCTGCACCAGTCATTTCGGCAGCCATCGGCACATTACCGGATCTGCTTCCGCTTCCGGTTTCCGGCATCAATGCAGGATTTGAGAGCCTTGGCTGGCTGATGATGTTTGCATGCGGCATCCGCATCATTGAAAAGGGGGCGACATGATGTGGAAGCATGTTTATCCGAAATCATGGGGCAGACTGTTTGAACGCTATATTGACGAAAATCTGCCGGACAAAAAGGATGCGATCTGCCGAAGAGCTGATGCAAAATATGCGGAATTGCTCGCACAAAAAGGAGATATCGGAAAAGGTGCAATGGCAGATACGATGAATATATGGTACTGCATTGTTGCGTTTTATGAAGCAAGCGACCATGTGATCGACGGTGATGCATTTCAGATCATCCACGGCTGGCATATTGACAAATTGCGGGCACTTGGCAAGATTATTGATGCCAACAAACAGCAACTTCCATTCAGACTGATGCTGCAAATCTACCGGCGCTATGAACAGAATCTGCACGCGCACCGTGCAATAGGCGAATGGGCTGATGCATGGGACATTGCGATGAACCCGGACAACCGGCAGGAAGGCTGCTGTTTTCATTTGATCGGCTGCCCGATCGCAAAGCACGCAAAGGCAAATGGTTATGAGAATCTGCTGCCGTTCCTTTGCAAGACTGACCATGCACTCGCCGAAGTCCTTCATGCAAAGCTGATCCGTACAAAAACCGAAATTCTTGGTGGTGCATGCTGCGATTATTGGTATGTCGGAGATCAAAGTGCCGCTGCAAAGGCGTTTGCTGATTTGGAAAAGATTTGAAGCGGAGGTGCATATTTTGCGCACGACGATTGTCACATCCCTCATTTTATGTGTCGTAGAATTTCTGACCATCATCCTTGCGAGTCCGATGGCTAAACCCGATCTTGTACTGCATTTTTTGCCGAAGGATATTCGAGAAGCTGCGAAAGACCATCCGGAACCGCCGAAACGGAAGCAGATGGCGGCACATATTCTGCTTGGTGTTTTTCTGCTTGTATTTCTGGGCGGAATGCTGTTTCTGGGAATAGACGGGCTAAAACGCGGCTATGGATTTGGAAAACTGACACTGCGTTTCATCAGCATGCTCTATATCATCAAAATATTCGATATTCTTGTGCAGGATCAGTGGCTTGTGATGACATCCGGATTCTTTCAGCGTATTTTTCCGGAAACAAAAGACTGTGCCGGCTGGCATAACAGGCGCTTCAACAACAAAAATCAACTTGTCAGGATTATCGTCTATCCGTTTCTTTGTATGCTGACAGCAGCTCTGTTTGTGTGGATCGGCGGATGACACCTATTGTTCAGGATCGTTCACAAGAACATCGCACCTGAACGATTCACGTTATAAATAAGGAGGAAAACAAATGAAACCAAATTATAAAAACTGGGTACCAAACGGCATGATCGCCGCACTGACCGCCGGAATGGCTGTGCTGGGTGCAGGAACAGCCGCACTGCTTTGCACCCCAATGCCCCCGACTGCAAAAAAGCTGATCGCGGGAACTGCCGGTGCCGGTGCACTTGCCTGCGGCGGCATGCTTGCATGGAGCATATATGCACACGACTGTTTTTCATATGACGGGCGGCGGCAGCTTTCCAAACAGATCATCGCCGGCACAGCAGAACACATCATATTGCCGGAAGGCGGTATCGGTCTGGATGTCGGCTGCGGAAGCGGTGCCCTGACGATCGCCTGCGCCAAACGAAATCCGCAGGGGCGCATGGTCGGTATTGACCGCTGGGGCAAAGAATATGCTTCTTTCAGTAAGAATCTTTGCGAGAAAAATGCTGCCGCTGAGGGCGTATCCAATACAGAATTTCATCAGGGCGATGCCTGCAAACTCGATTTTCCGGACGAAACTTTCGATGCAGTCACGAGTAATTATGTCTACCATAACATCTCCGGCAGGGATAAGCAGCAGCTTCTCCGTGAAACGCTGCGGGTGCTGAAAAAAGGCGGAACATTCGCCATTCACGATATCATGTCGAAAGCCCGATATGGTGATATGCAGCGGTTTATCAATGCACTTTATGACGAGGGATTTGCACGAGTGCAGCTCATTGACACGACCAACGGGAAATTTATGACCAAAGGGGAAGCCGCACTTCTCATGCTGAACGGTTCATCGCTGCTGATCGGAGAAAAATAATTTTATTCTCAAAACGGTAATTTGTATTTGTTCATGATACATTGTCCGTCTTCAAAAACTCTATTTTGTGTGCAATTTCACAAAATAAACCGATGCATATTCACATTCCGGTTTCTTTTTGATATAATCTAAAACGGTGTTGCGCAACACTGTTTCAAATTGAGGTGACAATATGGCAAACCGAACTCCGGGCGTAACGGAAAAACTAATGGAACAAGCGATGCAGGAATTTTTAGCGAAAGGCTATCGGAATGCTTCTCTGCGAACGATTGCAGAACATGCAGATACTTCTCCCCGTGCGATTTATACACGATACGGCGAAAAAGAAGGACTGTTTGCAGCGCTCGTTTCTGAGCAGGCAGATACGCTGAAAACGATGTTCCGTCAGTTCATGGCGGATTATCATGAAAGACCTGTGGATAACCAAAAACAGTTATTCCATGATGATTCCTTTGACACGGAATACCGGGAAAACATTCAGACGAGTATAGACTACATTTATGAAAACTGGGATGCGTTTCAACTGCTGATCTGCGGCAGCGAGGGGACAAAATTTGCCGGCTTTGTCGATGAAATCGTGGAGATCGAGGAGCATTACACGCTGCTCTATATCGAGTATACCGGAAACGATGTCATCCGTTCCGGCAGAGCAAATCCCAAGCTCATCCATCTGCTTTGCAGTTCGTTTATTCACGGTTTTTTTGAATTTGTACGCCATAATATGCCGAAAGAAGAAGCGATAACCTATATCCAACAGTTACAGGCATTTTTCGCCTGCGGCTGGGATTCCTTATTCCGCCCGTAATTGCGGGCATTTCTTTCAGCTTGCAGTTAGCTACATATAACTTTCGGAAGATCATGAGGACGAAGGAGATTTATCATGAAGAAATTATTGGCTTTAT
>DMBA01000267.1 GCA_003446315.1 Ruminococcus sp.
TGCAGCGGGGCTTCCCCGCTTATACCATACTATATCCGAAAAAGCAACTGCATATTCTCAGAAATAAGCATAACAAATCATTCTACTTACATATCACATAATGATTCGCTGTTGAATTATCTTACGAATACAATCCTGAGCATAAGATTGACCTGAAATTTATGCTTGCGGAGCCGGATCAGGTTCATGGTGCTGCCGTTACCGGCACTTTTAGAGCGTATCAAAAGAGGTTGACATTTCTGATGCTATCGTATATAATAATAACATCATACGAAAACGGGGGGGATCCTATTTGGATAAGCTAAAAATCGTGAATCGTGATCTGCTGAAATGGATCGCATTATTTTTCATGGGGATCGGGCACTTTCTCCTGTATACCGCAGATGAATTTCATTTTTTCGGACTGTCCGGTCCCATCTTAAAATTCTTCATCCAGATGGAATATATTGCGCCGCCGATCTTTTTCTTTTTTATTTCCGAAGGATATCGTTATACCCACGCAAAAAAGCGTTATTTCATTCGGCTGCTTGCAATGACACTTGTCACCCAGATCCCATATGTACTGTTTCACACATATGATCAGAAGCATACAATTTCATTTGATATTCTGATGTTTCTGACAAATTGGAATGTGATTGCAACACTCCTTCTTGGGTTTGTAGCCATTGCTGTATGGGAAAGTATAAAGCATCCTGCGCTGAAAACAGCTTGCTTGATTCTTTGCTGTACTGCGGGCTATTTCACGGAATGGAGTTTCTGGGGCGTTCTCTTTATCCTATCGTTCTATCTTTTCAGAGAGCACCCATGGATCCGTTTTGCAGCATATGAACTGCTGATGATGATCTATGTCCTCTACATAAGCGGCTTCTCGATTTTTGGTTTCCATTGGTTATTGTTTATGGTTTTCAGCCTGCCAATCACCTTCATAACTCTGTTTTACAACGGAGAAAAAGGACACTTTCCAAAATTGTCAAAATATTTCTTCTATTTCTTTTACCCGGCACATCTGTTATTGATCTATATTGTGAAACTAATGTATCAAGCATAAAATGCAGCCGGAAAGCGAAGTATCATACAATATGATTCCAGCCGTGACAGGCATCCGGACGAATCACTCGTCTCATTCACTGTCACGGCTGTAGATTTATCATCAAACGAGAAATGCGCTGAATGTGTAATGGGATTGCTTTTTCGGGGGCGGTGTGGTATAATGGAAAAGGGAACGTAAATACTCTGGTTGATCTTCGTATCACTTCGCTGCCAAACAGATCAGCCGACAACAAACCGATGGGAGTGTGATCTATCATGAAGCGCGTTCTTGTCAAATCCGTTCACGGAGCATTCAGCTATGTCATGGAACATTACTATCCTTTTGGTATGGCTGCCGAAGCTGCGGAACAAGGTGCACTGACCGACACTTATGCAGTCATTTCGATTCAGGACAGCCATACAAGTGGTTTTGGCGTGCAGTTTACCGAAAATCAGTTCTGTAAGGGCGTACTCACACTTTTTTTCGATGATATTGTGACAGAAGTGGACGGCGCTGTTCTGTTTGACGATGAGATGGCGGATCAAATCATTGCATTCATTGAAAAGCACCGGAAGGCTGTTGACACGCTTTTGGTTCACTGCTATGCAGGACAGTCGAGATCACGCGCTGTCGGTGCATTTGCTGTTGAGATGCTCGGCGGGGACAATCACAGGTACTTTGAAGACGGCGTTCCGAATCCATATATCTATGATGTATTGGAGAGTGCGTGGGTTAGAAGACAGTTGCGTACAATAGAATTCTGACGGACAATTTCCGTGACAAAAGAATCACATTGTCATCATATCAGCAACCGTGATCGGAACGAATGTAGGCGAACACCACATCGTCCGCTTCTGCCATTCTGTCCATTAAGGAACGAATCTCGGTATCCAGTTTCAGAATTTCACCCTTGATACTCTCGACCTCCATATCGGGAGTATCTTTCTGCTTTTGATATATTTCAAGACTTTTCATTCGTTCATACATAGCAGAGCAGATTGTTCCCCTCTTGCCGCTTCTTATGACATCGCCGCCATCTGAATGAAAATGGAACCGCAAAAATCCGTCTGAATCCAAATAATCGAGTCTGCATACGAATCCTGCGTTTCGCTTGCTTTTTCCGGAATTATGTGGTATACTAGATGATACATTAAAGTTTGATAAAGGGAGCATTACCGGATGAAATGTAAAAATTGCGGCGGTGAGATGGGACTGCTGGATAAGGTCTGTCCATATTGCGGAAGCGATAATGAGGAAAGCGCCGGCCATCGGGCGAAATTTCAGTTTTATAAGAGAAAGAGCAAGGAAACCGTAGAAAAAGCCGATCAGAACTACAGCAGCAATAAACCGCTGATCGTCGGAAGCGTGATTCTTGTTCTTCTGATTATCGGTGTGATTGCCATGTCGGTCGCGGAGGAGAAAACGGAGTTTATCGACCTTGATATTGCACATTCGGAGACACTCAAAGAAGCCGATCGTTTTAAGGAAATTCTGAATGGCTATCTGGAAGCGGGAGATTATATCGCTTTTTATGATTTTATCAAGGAGCATCATGTTTATGAGACTGATCCGGAATATGAAGAATATGCGCTTCTTCTGGATATGTCCCGCAATTACAGATATGCGATGAACAGTATGGAACAGCTTGTTCTGTACGGTGAAGGTTATACCTTTGACAAGGTGTTTGATATCAAAGATTGCAGCCGTGATATCGCCTTTTTTTATACCATGTACGGGTATGCGGAAGATGATCTGGAAGAATATCAGTACAAAGCATATGCGGAAGATATGAAAAAGAAACTGAATACTGCAATGAAGGTATACTTCGGACTTGATGAAAAGGGGCTGGAAGATTATCTTGCTTCTTCTGACAATCAGCAGACTTTATTTATTCAGGAGGTGATCTCAGGTGAATAAAATGAAAACAGCAGCAAAATGGGCTGTGCTGATCGCTGATCTCATACTGGGGATCACTTTTGTTGTGCTCGTGATCTCGACGCTGTCAAATCTGTCAAAATCTGAAATCGTCCAAAAAGAGGGCACGGATGAATACATCGTGAAATATCTCGAAAGAGAAGACTACGGAAATGCTGCGATGTCTTCCAGACAAATGCGGCTCGGAGAAGAAATAGATGCACCCATGCAGGAATTCTACATGGTCGGTTCCTATGCAGATCTCATGTTCTGGGAAAAGATCTATGCCGAAAGCGGAAGCGAATCTACGGCAGAGGATTGCAGAAAACAGTGCGATGAGATCCGGGATTCGCTGTCAGAATATGAGAATGTATTTGAAAAAATAGATCATACACTGGAAAATGCAACTGCAAAGGAAGGTTCGTGAAGATCAGATCATGGAAAATATGAAAGGCAAGATTGTCAATTGCGAGACCTGCGGCGGTGTGTTCGATGCGTCACTGGTCAGGTGCCCGTACTGCGGCACGGCTTATGAACCGGCTGCCGAAGAAGAATATATGGATCAGCTCGAAGATATCAGGGAAGACCTGTCTCAGCATACTACGGATGCAGACCATGCAACAGGGAAAATGATTCAGAAATCCCTTCGCATTGCGCTGATTGTGATCGTCGTACTCGCTGTTTTGGGTCTTATCGTTTTGATTATACCAAAATCGGACAGTTCACACGATCAGGAAGCATTAAACAGCAGAAAACAGGAGCTGATACAGGGAGAGTAACGAAATGAGATGTCCAAATTGCGGAAAAACAATCGGCATAGAGGAATTGATATGTCCCGCCTGCGGATATACCAATCCGCTTGCCCAACAGCATAACGAAAATATCAAACAATATGACCGGCGCTTTCAAAAGACACAGGACAGCGTAATCAAATCTGCCCAAAAGACAGCAGGTGTCGGCATCAGGGGCGGTATCTTCGCAATCCTTGTTGCAATCATCATTGCACTTGCGATCGTCTGGGGCATTATCAGCTCTGCGGGCGAAGGTGAAACAAGCGAAGACCGGAAAATGGATGCCCTGAGAAATAAAAAAGAATATCACGCGCAGATGAAAGAATATCTGGACGATGGAGATTATATTACATTTGCTGCTTTTATCCAACAGCACAACATCCCCTTCGATTCAGAGCCGTACACAGAATATAATCGGCTGCAATATGTGGCTGATGAATACTATTCTTGTGTACAATACTGGGAGAAGATTCTTTTTCGCTCTGATGATCCCGATTACTGGGATTCATCCGAACTGGACATCTCCCACCTCTGCATGTATTTAGATTCTTTCGCGGAAACATATGAATACAATAAAGGAATCGAAAAAAACGAAGATGTTGCAGCATACATGGAAGATATGAACGCAGACATTCATGCAATGCTCAGAAAATATTTGAACATGACGGATTCCGAAGCGGATGATTTTCTTGAATTATCGGAAACAAAAAAAGCCGTGGTCATGGAAGATATATTACTGAGAAAGGAGCCTGAAGATGAATAAAGCGTTGAAAATATTCTTCAATATATTGATCGTGATCGCAGCTTTGGGTGTTCTTTTTATGCTCTTTATGATAAAGGATGCACTCGTCGAAAATGCAACCAAAGAAGAAGATAATGTCATGACCAGCTTTGATTATGAAGTAAAGCACCGCGCATACGGTGAAATTGCAGATACTTATTTTGTATACGGGACAAAGTTTTTGGAAGTGCCCGAAGGTTTTGAAGAAACCCTGCTTACCGCAGAATATGTAAATCTGTCATTTATGCAGGGTGTTTATGAAGAAAAAGGCGATGACCAAAAGGCAAAAGCGTGTCGTGACAGATTGGAAGCGATCAGGAACGAGTTGGTGCAATACCGTTTTACCGCAGATGAGATAGATCATATCATGACAGCTTACAATCACAATGACGAGCGCAAATAGATTGCGCATGAAAAAGAATCCCCCTTCTGCCGGTAAAACTGTATCACCGGTGAAGGGGGATTTTTTATATGGATTGTTTCTCATGTTAATGACAAAATGCGCTGCTGTCCTGCAACAAAAAAATCGGGAGCCGGATGACTCCCGATCTGATGATTCCTGTTATTCTTCCGGAGCAGGCTGGAACACCATACCGTCACCGCTGTGTTCGGTCAGGTCATTCCATACAACGCCTGCACCCTGCATGACAAATTCAGCGCTGCCGTCGGTGTATTCCACGGTCTTTTCCGGTGCTGCATCTGCGGATGCATATTCAACGACGGTTTTGGTCGCATTTCCTTCACAGACGAGCTTTCCGCCCTGATAGATCAGCGGATAATCCCATTCCACATGCGAGAACGCGCTGGAACCCCATTCGATCCGTGCATAAAAATTACCGTCCGAAAGCTGAATGATTTGAAGTGTGGCACGGTCGCAAATCCATGTGTCAATAAAGGCTTCACCCGGCTCCCGTCCGTCATCTGCAAGACCGCCCTCCCCGAATTTCTGATAGTGCGGCGATGCACCGTTGCCGACATAGAGATCGGTGTTACTGCCGGTATCACGGAAGCCCATGATATATTCGCCGTTTTGGTCATAGAGATTGTACCAATCACTGATTGTCCCTTCGATCTCCTCACGCTCGCGGCGGATCGTGCCCTCATTTTCGAGAATGCCGGATGCGTAGTAGGATTGGAATGTGCCGTCTGCGGAAATCTTGATGGATGCAGCAGACGGATCCCCGTCGATATACCAGACACCTGCGATTGATGTGAGATCAAGATCCGGTGCGCCCTGCATTTCAGTCACAGCGGCTGTGGTTTCCGATCCGACTGCTTCGCCGGTCTGCTCCGTGACGGTTTCCGCTGCGGTTTCGGTGGTCGTTTCTTCCGCATCGGCGAATTCGGTGACAGCAGATGTCTGCTCTGCTGCGAAATCCGGCACAGATGCAGTCGAGCTGCTGTCAGGCGCGTCACATGATGCGAGCAAGAGCATCGACATAAACATTGAAATCACGATGATTGTTTTTTTCATAATGGAATTCTCCTGTTTCCCGGTCTGATGTATACAGTAAACGGTTTTCAGATCAACTGCTGCTCATTGATAATCAGCTTGAATTCCAGCCCCAGTTTATCCGCAGCTTTTCTGCAAAGGATCATGCGCTGAAGGAAGATTTCAAAATAATCCATCACAGAGCTGTATCTGGTGTCAACATGCAGTTTGAGCTTGATGATGGTATGCGCTTCATTGATTTTCAGCTCTGATTTGGTGACCGAATAATTGACACGGTCATGGATGTCGAATGTGGACACATCCTGATTTCTGACGCGGTTGCGCCGCACATCGCTTTTATCCGCAAGAATCAAAGCGGCAGCAAGCGCACTGACCGGAACGCCGAAACCCTCGTCATGGTTGCCGATGGCAGAGACAATCTGTCCGATTTCTTCGGGTGGAAAATGCATATGATCGAGGATTCTGAACGCCATGATTGCGCCGGACTGGCTGTGATCGACACGGTTGATCAGATTGCCGAGATCATGCAGATAGCCTGCAATTTTCGCAAGCTCCACTGTCCGCGCCGGAAACCCGAGTGTTTCAAGGATATATCCGGCGCGTTCCGCAACGAATGTGACATGGGCAAAGCTGTGCTCCGTATAGCCAAGCGCCTGCAATGTCTCGTCTGCCTGCCTGATGTAGACATTGATTTCTTCCACTTTCTTGATTTCTTCGTAAGTCATCATAACACCTCATCCATCGGGGTTGTTTTATTTCCATACTGTGCTTCCGTCTGCGCAAACTCCCTTATGCTTTCTTTACCTTTTTCACCAGCACAACAATCTCATGTGCAATCAGCGGCATAAC
>DMBA01000029.1:0-1659 GCA_003446315.1 Ruminococcus sp.
CCCAATATCATTGTAAACAGCGGCTCACCAAGCGATCCGCCCATTTCAACAGAACCGTATGTCACCGAACCGCCGCAGTCCGGTATCGACGGAAAATATGTGCGCAATCTGCAAATTGCGGATACCGCACACGCATCAGGCTGGAAACTCGGTACCGCTTCACAGAACGGCACCATCTTCGGCGACCGGGACTACAAATATACCGCATTCCCCGCAGAACTGGACGGTGCAGAAGCCATTCTGACATCCTGTGATTCCAAACGCACGGACAGCGTGCTCGCAACCTTCACCGCAGGCGAAAACATCGAAACATATATCCTGCTGGATACCCGTGTGGAAGAACAAAATCTGGTGCCCGCATGGCTCAGCGACTGGACAAAAACATCCATGACCGCACAAAGTGATAATGGTGTTTCGTTCTCGGTCTATCAAAAGGCGTTCAGCAAAAATGATACGGTCACGCTTGATACAAACGGCATGGATGGCTATGTGGTCAATTATACGGTATTCGTCAAGCCGGCAGAAGCCGCACAAACCACCACCACAATCACAACAACGACAACAACAACGACTGTCGCACCGTTCACAAGCGTCTTGCGCGGTGATGTGGATTGCAGCGGCGAGGTGGACGTTTCCGATGCTGTGCTGCTGGCACGCTTCATCGCAGAAGATACCGAAGCAGTCATTGAGGAGCAGGGCATGCGCAATGCAGAATGCTCCGGCAATCAAACGCTGACTTCGGATGATATCATCCTGATTCTGCGCTATATCGCAAAATTGATTGATACGCTTTGATTTCTCGTGCATATTCCCTTCTGTCATTCGATTTGCTCCGCAGCCGATTGGTTTGCGGAGCATTTTTTTGCAGCACTTGCTTTTTTTCGCTTTTTATGCTATACTGTAGTTAGAATATGCTTACTACAGAAAGGAGCATGGCATATGATGCAATATACAGGAAAATACTGGATGGTGCTTGCCCCGCTGATCCGGCGTTCCCTCACCCGGCATTTCAACAAATCCTTTGCAGTAAAAACCATGAAACAAGCAAAAATCGTTTATCGCAAACTGCTCAGCCGCACCGCTGATATCGGCGCTGATAATCCGATGGCATCCAATATTTATATGTGCTTCGTATTTTTTGCGGTCTGGCAGACTGCTGACGGACAGATCACCGTGGATATGCTGCGCACGATCTCCCATGAAGTGATCGGTGTTTGGTATCTGAAATGCATGGGGATCTTCATGAATATGAACAGACCGTCCTGCGTGCGTGCGATGGATAAAATGATGCATCAAAATGCAGACTGGCTGGAAAAGCATCCGCAATATAAAGATATATCATGGGATTTCAACTTTGATGAAAGCAAACACCGCGACGGCTTTTACTATCATTTTACGAAGTGTCCGCTATATGAATTTGCAAAAAAAGAAGGCTTCATGGATGTGCTGCCGGTCATGTGCGAAATGGATCATCTGACCGCAAAGCTGATGCATGCCACCCTGCACCGCAAGCATACGCTGGCTTCCGGCGGCAAAGTCTGCGATTACTGGTTTGTCGGCGACCGGCTCAAAAACCCGAAATAAAACAAATCACCTGAATGCTATGTGCCGCATTCAGGTGATTTTCTTTGTGTTTATTCTTGTACTGCCTCAGAAAGT
>DMBA01000029.1:1807-10093 GCA_003446315.1 Ruminococcus sp.
CCTGGTCGATCATCTTGACATTGATTCTTGCATGTGCAAGCGATGCAAAAATTCTTGCCGCTGTACCGCGGGTTCTGCGCATACCTCTGCCCACAACTGCCAGCAGCGAGATTCCATGCTCAATTTCGCAGGAATCGGGGTTGACTGCCTTGCGGATCTTCGAAAGAACGGTCTTCTCTCTGCCTGCAATATCATCCTCAGCGAGAATAATGCTCATCGTGTCGATTCCGGACGGCATATGCTCAAAGGAGATGCCCAGTTCTTCCAGAACAGAGAGCACTTTGCGGCAGAAACCAAGCTCTGCATTCATCATTGCCTTCTGGATATTGATGGCGCAGAAGCCCTTCTTGCCTGCGATACCGGTAATGGTATAGCCGGTCTGTGCATCGGAATCTGCGCTGTCGCCGGAAACGATCAGGGTACCGGGGGCAGAAGGCTCGTTGGTATTGCGAATATTGATCGGGATGCCGGCTGCACGAACCGGGAAGATCGCATCTTCGTGCAAAACCGTTGCACCCATATAAGAAAGCTCACGCAGTTCTTCGTAGGTAATGGTGTTGATAACAGCGGCATCTTTGACAATGCGCGGGTCAGCGACCAGCACGCCGGAAACATCCGTCCAGTTCTCATAGAGGTCTGCACGCACGGCTCTTGCAACGAGTGAGCCGGTGATATCGGAACCGCCGCGGGAGAATGTGATGATCTCACCGTTCGGGCCGGCACCGTAAAAGCCGGGAATGACGGCTGCCGGAACATCTGCGAGTTTTTCACGCAGCAGCATCATGGTCTCGGTCATGAGCAGCACGCCGCTTTCATTGAAGCAGATCACCTCAGCCGCATCAATAAACGGAACATCGAGATAATTTGCAAGCAGCATACCGTTGAGATATTCACCGCGGCTTGCTGCAAAATCCTTGGTTGCGCCCTCTTTCAGGCGAAATGCGATCCGGTCAAGCTCATCAGTCGGATCGAAGCTCAATTCCAGATCCTTCGCAATCTCCAGATAACGATTCCGGATCTTTTCGAGTGTTTCGGAGAAATCCTTGCCTTCGGAAGCGAGCTTCTGGCAAGTATAGAGCATATCTGTGATCTTGGTATCATTTGAGAAACGCTTTCCCGGTGCAGACGGTACGACATAGCGTCTTGCGGGGTCGGAAGCAATGATCTCCTTCACTTTGCGGAACTGTCCTGCATCTGCAAGGCTGCTTCCGCCGAATTTCACGACCTTGCATTCCATCTGATTCTCTGACATAAAAGATACATCCTTTCCAATATAAAATCTCATATAATAGTATAGCCGATTCTGCCAAAAAAATCAATAGGTGAGGTTCACAAAGTTTGCGGTGGATAATTGCGCTTTTTGTGCATACAGTTGTACGCCCAAGACGGACAGCTATTTCGACAAAAATCCGCAGGCTTTCAGCAAGCACTGCGGATCTCATGTTATTGCTTTGCTTTTTCAAGATATGCGAGCACCTGCGGCAGCATCAACTGCGCCGTTTGTCTGCCGATGGCATAGGTTTCCCGCAGGATATCCGGATTATGCGTTGTATGGCTCACCGGGAGCTTGCGCGGCGGACGGATCACAAGTGCCGTACCGTCGCTTTCGGCTTTTGCCACATACGCAAGCTGCTTGTTATACACAAGATGGCGGCGTTCCATCGCCCGCACCAGATTCGGATATTTGCGATAAACGCGCCTGACAGCAGGCATCATCGAATTCGGCTTTTTCTGATAGCCTTCCGGCTGCGTGAGAATGACCACATTGCGCGTACAGCCTTTGTATTCCGAATATTTCAGCGGGATCGAATCGGATATTCCGCCGTCGAGCATTTCGTATTGCCCCGCTTTGACGATCTGGGATGCAAGCGGCATGGATGCACAGGCTCTGATCCATTCCAGCTCATGACGGCTGATGAGATCTTTGCACTGATGATAAACCGCTTTTCCGGTATGCACATCCGTACACACAATATAGAACGGCACACCGTTTTTGAGAAATGTATCGTTATCTACGGGATCGAGTTCTTCCGGAATGGTGTGATAACAGAATTCTGCCCCGAACATATCGCCGGTCAGCAGAAGTGAAGGCACGCTGCAAAAGCGCGGATCCCGGCAGAACCGCACGCAATACCGCAGTGCACGACCCGGCTGATGCGTCAAAAAGTTGCAGCCAAAGGTTGCGCCTGCCGAAACGCCCACCACACTGTCAAAAGCGATCTGATGCTCCATAAACACATCAATCACACCGGCAGTAAACAGACCGCGCATTGCGCCGCCTTCCATCACAAGCCCTGTTTTTTGCTTCATTGTATCCTCCGAATGTGTGAAATTTTTACATGGCAAATCCTGAAATGCTTACTTCTTCCATGTGGATGGAGAAAACAGCAGGATGATCGGGAACAATTCCAGTCTTCCGGCAAGCATATCAAAGATCAGCACGATTTTGGAAGGTGTCGAGTATACGTCGAAATTCGACATCGGGCCGACCAGATTCAAGCCCGGCCCAATATTATCGAGTGTCGCAACGACTGCTGTAAAGTTTGTTGTCAGATCAAGACCGTCAAAGGAGAGAACGATCATGCTGAGCGCATAGACCATAATATAGACCGTAATAAATGTATGGACATTCCGGATGGTCTCTGCATCGACCTGTCTGCCGTCCATTTTCACTTTTTTGACCTGCCGCGGATGTGCCATTACGCGCAGCTCGTTATACATGCTCTTAAACAGGATGATGATGCGGGAGACTTTGATGCCGCCGCCCGTACTGCCTGCCATCGCACCGACAAACATCAGCAGCACAAGAACCGTTCTCGCATATTGCGGCCACGCATCGAAATCGACCGTTGCAAAACCGGTTGAGGAGAGCAGCGAACCGACCGTAAAGGACGTATGCATCAGCGCTTCCCCTACCCCGCTGAACATATGCCGCACACAAATGGTAATTGTTGTGATGGCAAAAATGATGATGCCGAGATAGACTTTCAGTTCTGCCGTGACCGCATCTTTCCAGCGGCGGTGCAGAATCAGGAAATAACAGGTGAAATTCACGCCGAACAGGAACATAAAGACCGTTATGACATTGATGCAGAACGGCGAATAATTCATGCCGTCCGGTGAGCAGGAGAATCCGCCTGTACCGGCAGTCGCAACGGCAATATTGATGGCATCAAACAGCGGCATCTTACCGATCAGCAGCAGCACAAACTGAATGAGCGTCATGCTGAGATAAATGATATAAAGCAGTTTTGCGGTCGTCCGGACACGGGGCACAAGTTTTCCGACGGTCGGGCCGGGGCTTTCTGCTTTCATCAGATACATGTTCTGACCGCCGGAGATCGGCAGAAACGCCATAATCAGCACCAGAACGCCCATACCGCCGACCCAATGCGTAAAGCTGCGCCACATCAGCATGCATTTCGGCATATCCGCAAGCGAATGCAGGATGCTGGCACCGGTCGTCGTGAAGCCGGAAACCGACTCAAACAGCGCATCCACAAATTTCGGGATTGCACCGGAGAGGTAAAACGGCATTGCACCGAATACACTGAGCACGATCCAGCTCAGGGCACAGATCAGAAAGCCGTCACGGGCAAACAGATCTTTGTTTTTCGGCTTAAATCTTGTCACGAGAAAGCCGATCAGCATGCAGGCGGCTGCAATTGCACCGAACAGCAGCGCTTCATGCTCGTGATACACAACGGCTGTCACAGTCGGGACTGTCATAAACACACCCTCAAACAACAACAAAACGCCGAGGATGTACACTGTCATACGAATATTCATTGCACGCCCCCCTGTTACTGCAATATATCATTCATATCATGCAGCCCGAGATGATTGGTGACAATGACAACCGAATCGCCGACCTGAATGCGGTCACCGCCGCGCGGGATCAGCACTTTATGATCGCGGAAAATCGCTGCGACCAGCACGCCTTCTTGGAGTTTGAGCTGCATCAGCGGAGCCGAAGTCAGTTCACACTCATCCGAAACGATGAACTCTGCCGCTTCCACCTTGCCTTTGATGATCTGATAAAGCGTTTCCAGATTCGTGCCGATGGTCTTTTTCATCGCACGGACATAGCGCACGATATAATCCGAGGTCAGGTTTTTCGGGTAAATGATGGTATCCAGATCCAGATGCTCAATGACCTGATCGAAGTCGATCCGGTTGATCTTCGTCACGATCTTCGCATCACTGACGGATTTTGCATAAAGGGAAAGCAGGATGTTTTCCTCATCCAGATTGGTCAGGGAGACAAACGCACCCTTCCGTTCAATATTCTCCTGCCTCAGAATATCCTGATTGATCGCATCGGCATGAATGACATTCGCATTCGGCAGCAGATCAGAAAGCAAGTCGCTGCGTTCTTGATCCTTTTCGATCACGGTCACGGAAATGCCGGATTTATCCA
Source organism: Ruminococcus sp. (assembly GCA_003446315.1). Classification (GTDB taxonomy): domain Bacteria; phylum Bacillota; class Clostridia; order Oscillospirales; family Ruminococcaceae; genus Firm-04. The sequence continues at coordinate 6,228 of DMBA01000029.1, forward strand.
GAATATCGGAAAGATAATGCGTGATATCACCGCCGCCGGCAATCAGCACATCTTCAACCGGTCTTGCCTTATATTTGATCTTCCGGAAGAAATTATAAGATGTTTTCGGATCAGCGATGATGGAAATGATATCCCGCGGTTCAAAGCGGAAGTCGCCGTATGCGATATAGGCTTTGTCATCGCGTTCCACTGTGCAGACCAGCAGCTCACAATGGAGCTTCGGTGCGATCTCCTTGACCGCCATCCCGCAAAGCGGCGATTCTTCCGGCAGTTTGAATTTCAGCAATTCAATTTTGCCTTTTACAAAGGTGTCGATTTTGATTGCAGAAGGGAACCGCAGCACACGCGCAATTTCCTCTGCGGCAGTCAATTCCGGATTGATGACCATTGCCAGACCGAGTTCTTCCTTGAGAAACGGTGCTTCGGAATTATAATGCGGACTGCGGACACGCGCAATGGTCTGACAGCCGCCTGCTTTTTTGGCGATCAGACAGCAGAGCAGATTCCGTTCATCCGAACCGGTCACGGCAATGAGCAGATCTGCCTTATCGATCCCGGCATCTGCCAGCACATCATGGGATGCGCCGTTTCCGACAATGCCCATGACATCGAGTTTATCCGTCACCGACGTGACACGCGATGCATTGATATCCACCAGCGTGATATTATTTCCGGCTTCATTGAGCTGCTCCGTCAACACCCTGCCGACCTTACCTGCGCCAACAATGATAATATTCAAGTCGATTGCCCTCCAAAAGCAATTTGCTTTTTTATTCCTGAAAGCGTGCTGCCCGATGCAGCACAAACATCATTTTCAATCTGCATTCTTTTTTATCATACCATAAAAATGCGCAGAATGTCAACCGGATATCCGGCATAAGAATTGTGCAAAATGTCGGTTTCTGTGCCGGATTCTGCAACAAAAAAGGCAGGTGTACTTGTCACCTGCCAAAAGCCGTATTTTCAAAGAATCCGGAATGGGAATCTGCTGCGTTTTCTCAGCCGGAATAAGGATCCGGCATCTGCTCCGCCTTTTTGACGGCATCTTCCAATGTCAGATCATAAAAATCGGAAGCTGCAAAGAGTCTGCCGGAAACCGGCTCTGTGAGAAATGCCCCGACGATCACACCGGGAATCGCACTTTCCGGCGCATTGGGTGCATTCGGGCCGCCGAGATCGGTTCTGCACCAGCCCGGATCGGTCAGATTGATCGCCACACCGGTGCCGCGGAGCTTGGAGCCCAGGTCGATCGTCACCTTATCAAGTCCGGCTTTGCTCGCAGAATAGCCCGCCTGTTCCGGTTCCAGACGAATGCCGCTGGTGGTATTGACAACTCTGCCAAAGCCTCTTTCGATCATCTTGGGAATAAAGTGATAGCAAAGCATCATCGGTGCAATGGTATTGATCCGGAAGCTGGTTTCGTAATCGCTGACCGGCGTTCTCCAGAAATCCGTCCGATAAGCAATCTGCACACCCGCATTATTGAGCAAAAGATCAACCGGCACATGGAGTGCATCAATTTCTGCGATCGCATTCTGAACGGAATCCGGCGAACCAAGATCGCAGGCAACCTGATGCACCTGCACTTTTTCCGAAAGTTCTGCCGCAAATCCGGCAGTATGGGTAGTATTGCGGCTGAGCAGAATGAGATTGCAGTCCTGTTCCGCCAAAGCAGCGGCAGCCAGTTTCCCGATGCCTCTGCTTGCACCGGTCACAAGTGCCCACTTCCCGCTTACATTTAACATATCGTATCCTCTCTTTCCTTTGATCGGCGCACAAACCCGCTGCGCCGCTGTAAATATCATACCATATCGGCAAAAGAAAGTCAACGTATATTTGAAACGTATCACATGATATTTTATACATATCCCAGCATATCCCATAAACCAAGGATCCCCCGCAGCAAACCGGAACGTTCTGCGGGGGATCCTGCATATCTTGTTTTGAAAGGCACAAAGTGCAGTGTCTTCACTCGATCGGCGTACCGATCTCCCATTGCCGATAAACTGCACCGGAAAGGTCTTTCCAGAGAAAAACGCCGTTTTCCAATGTCATATAGCCATGCGCAGACTGTTCCTTCGGGATCGAAACAGAACCGGGATTCAGCAGCACAAACTGTCCCTCATCTCCGCAGCGCATGCAAACCGGAACATGTGTATGCCCGTGCAGCAAAATATCGCCGTCATGCAGCGGCGGCAGATGATCGGCATGGAACAAATGCCCGTGCGTTGCAAAAATCATGGTTTTGCCCTCTGCAAGAAGCGCATAATCAGCAAGCACCGGGAAATCCAGCACCATCTGATCGACTTCACAATCGCAGTTTCCGCGCACGCAAAGAATCTCTGCAGCAAGCGGATTGAGCATTGCAATGACCGCTTTCGGGGCATATTCCTTCGGCAGATCATTCCGCGGCCCGTGATAAAGAATATCGCCGAGCAGCAGCAGCCGGTCAGCCTGTTCACGGGCATATGCATCGAGCATCTGCCGGCAATAAAACGCAGAGCCGTGAATATCGGAAGCAATCATCCATTTCATGTTCTGTTTCCTTTCATCCTTTCATTCCGTGTAACTTGCAAGATGTCCTTTATACCGGTCGCCTTCCTTTGTGAAGTGTACCATAAACATCAGTCTGTCATCGGTGTAAGGGCGGCATTTGTATTCTGCGCCCTGCTCGCCGTTCTCGCTTGACACAACGATCTCGCCGAAAAAGCTGTTCTGCATGAAATCCGCATAATCACTGACAAAGAAATCGAAAAAGTCACGGTAATCCGGTGCAGCCGGATCCCAGTAGCGCTCCGGTTCTGCATTGCTCAGGTCAAAGTGATATTCGGCTTCCAGCGTTTGAATACGCTCTTCCGAAAAGCTTTTCCAGTCGGTATGCAAAAACATGCTTTTCATAAGAAAAAGGAACAGCAGCACAGCTGCAATGACGGCAAGGATGCAGCCGATTATCTTTCTGTTTTTCGGTTTCCGGCGTGCTTCCATGTATTCTGTTTCTTCAAGTTTCTTCATCTTCCTGTCCTTTCAGATATTCCTGCAAACGTGCTGTTTCACGCTTTCCGTCCTCATAGCCGAGATAATACAGCCTGCCGAGTTTTTCCATATCCGGTTCCAATCTGGAAACGGTTACCGGTTCCGAAGGTGCAATAACAAAGACTCTGCCGGCATCCGCAAGTGCAGCAAGCGTATCGCACTCCTGATTATAGCGGGCATTTGCACGAACGAGTGCATCTGCGAGATCGGGATATTCGCTGCGATAAATATCTTCTTTTGTATGTGCGTGCGCATCATGCGGTTTCAGCGGTTTCCGATAATCCGGATGCTGCGTCTTCACAACGACAATTTTCTCAAATCCGCGGTCAATTGCCCATTGAAACGGGATATTCATACTGCATCCGCCGTCAAGATAATACTGCTGACGGATCGGCACGGGTTTGGAGACATACGGCATGGAAGCGGATGCCCGGACTGCCTGATACATACTGCCGCCGTAATCTTTTCCGAGGTATTCGGGCTGTGCGGTATGGACATTGGTCACAACGGCATAAAATTCCCGTTTTGGATCGAAAAAGCGCTGTTTATCGAAGTCAGGGACTTCATCCATTTTTCCGAATACAAAATCGAAACCGATCAAGCCGTGATTGCGCCGCACGGCATGCATCCCGACATAGCGCGAATCATGCCGATAACGGAGATTGATGCGTGCAGATCGCCCGATCTGACCGGAAACATAGTTCATGCCGTTCATTGCGCCGGCAGAAACACCGACTGTGCACTGAAAATTCAGGTTTGCTTCCATGAGCGCATCCAGCACACCGGATGTATATAAGCCGCGAAATGCGCCGCCTTCCAGCACAAGGCAGCCC
>DMBA01000315.1 GCA_003446315.1 Ruminococcus sp.
CTAACTTTTTGGGGTCAGTTCACTCTCGCACTTATCTGAGATGTAATACAAGTGCGAGAGTCAGGTTCTGGTCACACTGGATCATCATAAAGACGCACTCTTGCTGAACTAACAATACGATTTCTTCTATCCCCTCCATATACGAGCCACCGAGAACCCCCTAAATTATCAGCTTTTTTCCAATCTGTAATAATAATTGTCTAAGATGTACAGTTCATTGGAGAAAGGGTATCTGCAGATTAGTAACGCTTCTTTATGAAAATGCAGCCGCCTAGATTGTGATTCCAGGCGGCTTGATATTCCATATCATTTCGAATGGAGGGCGTGAATGTGAATTTCTGAACAGACAAACAATAATTCCTGCAAATCAGGCGCCCGCTGTGCTGAACAATCAGCACAGCGGGCGCTTTTGTGTTACAGATACAGAAATCCGCCCATTCCGAGCGAGGTACGCGCGCCGACCCCAGAAAAGGTCGCGTAGGAAAAAACTGTGTTAAGCAGGGCAGCCTGCGCGGCATCCTGTGGGAGCTTTACTTGCATGAAACCAATCATGCTCTGCTGCATTTTCCCGGTAATGTTGTATTGCACACGGTCAAAGCCCCAGTCCGAAACGAACATCTCTTGGCAAGCCAGTCTGAAATTCTCCTCATTGACATTAATTTGCTCGTAGGTCCGTAGCTTTGTGATTGCGGAATGAAACAGCCGTGACAAATCGGGAAATGCGCAGGGCTTGCTGTGAATCTTGTATACCGCAGGCGTGAGAAAGCGGAGTGTGCGCTGCCTGCCGCCGCTGAATTTCAACTCTGAAAAACGAATATCCCTTCGATATTCCTGTACTGTCCAAACAGCCGGCTGATCGAGTCCGTGAACCGGAAGCGTGCGGATGTCCGCGGCAATGTCGGTCAACAACTGCATGGTGTCGGTCAGGGCAGTCAGTCTCCCGAGAAAACAGTCGGGCTGCTCGGAGGGATACAGAAACAGCGCATAGGGATGCCGTTCCTGTCTGTGCAATGCAGCGGCTTCTTCTTCGGGAAGCATGTGCATGAGTGCTCCATGGACCTTCACAGCGAGCTCGGACTGAACCCGGTCGAGCGCACCGGTTTGCAGCGTAAAATCAAGTTGACTGAGCATTCGGATCACCAGCCTGTTTTGGATTTTCCGCCGTTATATTTCGGCGCTTTTCTGCCGCGGTTACCATTCCGGTAATTGCCCCCGCGGTTGCTGCCCTGTCATTGCCTCTGCCGGCAGCTTCCTCGTATTTTACTGCAGGAAGCGTCCGGTCAGAATCAGAGGTCTTTGGCAGTGTATATTTAACAGACCAATTCGTTGAGGTTCCGTCGCTGCTGCCCATTTCGCGGTTTGCCTTGAACCACTGGTGCGCAGCCTTGGAATTGGTCTTGTTCTTTCCGTCATCGCCGATCGGATAAGTGACCTTTGCGCCCTGATTGCAGGCATTGAGCAGGGTATTGCGATCCATGATTGCCAGCATTTCCTGATACTGCACGGTTTCCTCGTCAAACGGATTATCACGCAGATATTCGTCTGCGTCATGCTCCTCAAGGATATACCGGAACGGCTCCTTTTCAATTCTACGGAGCGTGACCTTCTGCACGGTGAATTTGACATCGCCGAGCCCCAGCGGCTTGCCGTGACCGAGTTTGTGCTGATATCTGCCGTCAGACGTGTTTTCCCCGAAGGTCAGTGTCCAGAGCAGCTCACGCAGCTGTTCCTCCGTAATACGCTCAAAGAAAATGTCGAATCGGAAGGTACTGCCGGCAGCGCAGACCTCGACCGTGCTGTTCAGTTTGTTTTTTATGTCTGCCGTATAATCACTCGGTTGCAGCTTCGGATGGTGCCAGTAGAATTTTCTGCCGTTGAGCAGTACTTTGCAGAGTTCCTTGACGCGGTCATTCGTCACGCGGTAATCATAGGTCCACCATCGTGCATTCTGCGGCCGTTGTGTATAAAACTCCACAGCGGTGCTCTTAGGACCGGCAAGTGGCTTCAGGGTGACCTTTGAAAATTTCACTGCGTGCTCGCAAACAGCATCCGAGACGCGAACTCTGCTTGCGCGGCTGTTGCTGCGGATCAGACCGAAGAGCGTGCAGCCCTTGCAGAGTCCCTTTTCCAGCTTGCACGAATGGTGCGAGCCCAGCAGATCGTCCACACGGTTTGTGAACACAGAGCGCCCGATCCGCGAAGGCGACAAATAGATCGCCTGACTATCGTTGATCAGTTCGTAGAACACCGGGCAGTCCTTGTCTTGGGTGATTTCGTAGGTGCACCCGAGTTTGTCCTTGACCTTTTTGAACAAGCTGTTCGCATTGTTCTCATAGATTTTCAGATTTTCGTTATACTCGCGGATTGCTTTATCCAGATCAGCCTGCACAGGCACCTCTGCTCCCATGATAAAGCTCCAGTCCGTGACAGCAGAGTTATTCCCGAATCCGTACCATTTTCTTGTGACTGCGTGTATTCCCTGCCCGACTTCAGATTGCTTTTTCATTTCCGCCTCATAGAGATGCCAGCCGGTACTTTTATCCCAGCGCAGGATGCCCGGAAGGCGCGCAGACGAATGCCGCGAGGAGAGCAGGTTATTGTTATTGACCGAGAGGCAGCTGTTTGAAAGTGCCTCGTAGACCGCGCGCAGCACACCGCGGATCTGACTGCCAGGAATGGCCGCAGTCTCGCCGATGCGGAAAAATGGATAATCATAGTGCAGATTGTCCTTGCCGCAGTCCGTTGCGCGCCGCTGTTCGGCATCTGGAATTGCAAGCGGAGAATGCACCTTGAGCATACAGCTGATTTTGCCGGTCAGGTCGCCGTCTGCCGGCATACTGCGCTCTACATGACCGCCGAGGCTGACAAATGTATACGGGTTAATGAATCGTTCCTCGGTTTCCACCGCACGTTTACTCATGTGTCATCCTCCTTTTTGAAGCCGACCAGACGGAAATCCGTCACATGCAATATGCCTGTTTCTTCATCATAGTCGAGATAATTGCGGAGCACCACACGATCGGCACCGGGAAACGGTATACTGTAATGCCCGCCGCCGGTCGTGATATAATCCGTGCTGTCCAGCGCATTCTTTTTTGCAGTATCCCGGTCAAGATAATGCACCTCAGTGAAGATGCGGTTCTCAAAACATCTAAGAAAATCATCCGGTTCATCCTTCAGTCGATCCTGAAACAGCACATCATCAATGATGCGCATCTGAAAATCTCTGCCTATGCCGCAGCGCCGCAGACGCATCTCGGCGTTTTCGTCAAACAAACGCAGCTCAAGCAGATGCGGCAGGATAGACG
>DMBA01000320.1 GCA_003446315.1 Ruminococcus sp.
TTGATGCAAATATTCCTCTGCCTGCGCCACCATATGCAGCGCCTGCTCCGTCAAGGGCTGTCCGAAGGGGATCCGCGTAGCAAGGCAGGCATTGGATGGGTGATAGGCAGTTGGAAGACCCATTTTCGCAGAAAGTACGCGAATTTCATCTTTATGCAATTGCGCATCCCGCAGCGGACTGCAAATGCCGAGTTCCCGAATGGCACGCATGCCGGGACGATCATCCACAGAATCATCCATATTTGAACCGTCTGCGAGGACGGCAGCGCCGTTTGCCGCAGCAAGATTCTTCATTTTTGTAAACAGCATTTTTTTACAATAATAACAGCGATCCGGCGGATTCATACGAATCGTATCTGATTGCAGCGGCATTGGATGACAAACGATCTGCCGAATGCCATACTGTCTGCAAAACGCAGCAGCTTCTTGCGATTCACGTTCCGAGATGAAGCATGTTTCTGCCGTGACAGCAAAAGCCCGATCCCCCAGCACCGCATGTGCGGCAGCCAACAAAAATGAGGAATCCACGCCGCCGGAAAATGCAACCGCAAGATCACCCATTTTCCGGAAAGCATCCTGTAATATCTGCATTTTCTGATCCGCAGAATCCATAGCGATCACCTCACATTACAATTATAACACAAGCAGATAAAAAAGTCAATTTATTATTGTATATTTTTCATTGAAACGGGCATTTTATAAACAGACAACGGAAACAAAACCGTTCAGTCCGGTCAAGCATCCGCACTTTACCGCGACTGCAACCCTGCGGAAATGGAGAAACCAGATGAAAGAACAGAATCCTCTTTGGCGCAACGGACAGATTCCGTCCTCTGAGACAAATCACAGCAGCAATGATGCAGAACGGGATGCGCAGGAAGCAAACCGCAAAAGCGAGCAGCAGAAGCGTTCTCATTAAGCGCAAACGGCACATGCAGCCAAATGCATGTGCCGTTTATTTTATCGTGTTAGAAATATCAGCCGATCTGGCGAACGCGGATCACGCCGTCGATTGCCTTCATTGCCTCAGCGATCGGTGCAGCATCTGTGCCGGTCACGTCGATCATGGTGTAAGCATAGTCCTTGCGGCTTGCGTTGACCATATTCTCGATATTGCCGCCTGCATTGCTGATTGCAGCAGTCAAGGAAGCGATCACGCTCGGAACATTCTTGTGCAGAATGCAGATCTTGCTGCCGATTGCGTTCATTTCTGCATTCGGGAAGTTCACGCTGTTCTTGATGTTACCTTTTTCGAGGTAATCAACCAGCTCTTTTGCAGCCATTGCTGCGCAGTTATCTTCTGCTTCCTCAGTAGAAGCGCCGAGGTGCGGAATTGCGATCACGCCTTCCATACCGGCAGACTTTGCATTCGGGAAATCGGTGACATACTTGCGCACCTTGCCGGACTTCAGAGCTGCTTCCATAGCCTCGTCATCGACCAAAGCATCACGAGCGAAGTTCAGGATGATGACACCGTCCTTCATCATAGCGATCGTCTCAGCGTTGATCATCTTTCTGGTATCGTCATTCAGCGGTGTGTGAACGCTGATGAAATCGCAGTTCTTGAAGATCTCCTCACGGGTCTTGACAAGGTGGATTGCCGGAGAGAGATTCAGTGCTGCATCAACGGTGATGAACGGGTCGCAGCCGTAAACTTCCATACCAAGAGAGATTGCGGAGTTACCAAGCGGGCCACCGATTGCGCCCAGACCGATGATACCGAGCTTCTTGCCCTTGATCTCAGTGCCTGCGAACTTGGACTTGCCTTTTTCAACCAGCTTTGCAACAGTCTCGTCATCCTTGACAGTCTGAACCCAGTTGATACCGCCGACGATATCACGGGAAGCAAGGAGCATACCTGCGAGAGCCAGCTCCTTTACGCCGTTTGCGTTTGCGCCCGGTGTGTTGAATACAACGATACCTGCTTCTGCTGCACGGTCAAGCGGAATATTGTTGACACCTGCACCTGCTCTTGCGATTGCGAGCAGATTGTCACCGAACTCCATTTCGTGCATTACAGCAGAACGAACGAGAATCGCATCCGGATTCTCAACGGTGTCTGCTACCTGATAGTTGTCGCCGAGCTGTGCAAGCCCAACCGGAGAAATTTTATTTAATGTCTGAACCTGAAACATGGGAAAACATCCTTTCTATTGAAATGAAGTAAAAATGCCTAAAACAAGTAAGCCCAGACCGATCAGCAAAAATACAATACCGATCAGCAAAGCAGAACTGCTCCGAAGCGGCTTCTGCGCCAGCGGATGACCGGTCAGATATGCTGTTTTCGGATCAGAGCCGAAATAGGTCACAGAAACCTTGCCGCCGAGATCCAGCTCCGGAAACTTGCTGAAAGACGCACGCGGAAGATCCTCATGCAGGGGAACGACTTTTTTGATGCCGTTCTCCAGCATGATGCTCACAAGCGGATTGACCGTACCTGTCACGGTATTGATCGCATTTATGGTCAGATTATGGGTGCGGGCATTCTGATGCCCGACCACCTCAGCTTCTGTATAATGCTGTTCACTGTACACTGTTTTCTGCTCTTTGATACCGAATGCAGTTGCACCGATGCC
>DMBA01000121.1 GCA_003446315.1 Ruminococcus sp.
ACCGGAAGTTTCTCGACAGACTGAGTCTTATCCCTGTGATACGGGGATAAGGCTTTTTTATTGCCTGCGAAGTCTGAAATTGTAAATTTTCTATGAACACTATTGACTATTATCACTTTTGAGAATATAATATATATTGAGAAAGGTTGGTGGAACATGAAGCTATCTGATATTATCACAAACCCTGTCAGAATGAAGATCCTGCAATTTCTGCAAATGAAGGGTACGGCTACGACCAAACAGATCTCCGAAGCAATCCCGGATGTCCCCGCACCGACACTCTACCGGCACATCAATTCGCTGCTGAAAGCAGAAGTGCTGATCGTGAAGCAGGAACGCAAGGTGCGCGGCAGTCTGGAAAGGCTGCTTGCGCTGAACGAAGCGAAGCTCACGGAACAGGCAGATATTGCGGACACCGCATATCAGTTTCTCATGGCGCTGTATGGCAGCTTCCAGCGATACAGTGAAAAAGAACATGCAGATGCGCTCGCCGATATGCTGTCCCTGCGCACTTATATGCTGACGCTGACCGATGAGAGCTATGCAAACTTCTTTCAGGAGATCCGCGCCGTCATCAACAAATATGCAGAGCCGGAAAAGGACGGAAAAAACAGGAGCCTTTCCGTGATCTCTGCACCTTTTATAGAGGAGAAAAAGAAATGAAAAAACTGAAAAAACCGTTATTGTTCACATTATGCCTGATACCGCCTGCGCTTGTCGGCGGCTGGTTTTCAGCAGTTATACTCTTGAATAGTACAGATGCACAAATGCTGGAACCGGCAATCCGGCAAGTCGGGAGCAAGGAAGCGTTAATGATGCTAACGACGCTGCAAATCGTCCTGTATGCTGTTATCTGCGGCTTTTTGGGATATCTGCTTGCAGATAAACTTGGTCTGATCCGCCCGTTTCGGCTTGCCAAAAAGGAATCATGCATCACACTGCTTGCAGGCGCGATCGCCGGAATTATCCTGAGTGCAGATGCCTTTACTTTTGCAAAGTGGATCCCGGCGCTGGAAGGCAATTATGATACTGCCAAAGAATTTGATGCCGCCACATGGATCGCTTCCGTTCTGTACGGCGGAATCATTGAGGAAACGCTGCTGCGGCTCTTTTTTATGAGTCTGCTTGCGTTCATCGGCTGGAAACTGTTTTGCAGAAAAGAGGAGCAGGTTCCGACAAAAGTCCTTGTGATCTCGAATATCATTGCGGGTATCGCATTCGCTGCGGCACATCTTCCTTCCACTGCAATGCTTATGGAACTGACCCCCATGCTCGTATTCAGATGCTTTCTGCTTAACGGTTCATTCGGCATCGTATTCGGTCGGCTGTATCGCAAATACGGCATACAATATGCAATGCTTGCCCACATGCTGACACACATTGTCAGCAGAACAATCTGGCTTATCATTCTGTGAGGGAAAAACAATGAATATCAAAGAAAAAAATATCACGATCCAGGGCGAATACGCCATAGGTGCAACGATCACTTATGAAAACGAGCAGAAGAAGTCCCCTGCTGTTGTCATCATCATGGGAACCGGTCAGCTCGACCGCGACGGAAACGGATTCGGATTCAAGTCAAACATCTATAAAGAGCTGGCGCAAACATTTGCGGAATTTGGCTATGTTTCTGCCCGTTATGACAAGCGCGGCACACATGCTTCGGGCGGCAATTTCATCCGCACCGGTCTTTCTGATCTGGTAAATGATGCGATCTCGGTCATTCAGTATCTGAAAAAGCAGCCTTATGTGGATGCAGACAGAATCCTTGTCTGCGGGCACAGCGAGGGAACAATGATTACAGCGCTGCTTTCAGAAAAAGAGGAAACGGCAGGACTGATTCTGCTGGGCGGTGCAGGCATGAGCTTAAAAGACGCGCTGTATTATCAGAACACGAGAGTCGCTGCGGAAATCCCCAATTTGAAAGGCGTGGCAGGGGCGATCTTTCGGAAATCGTTTGACCTGAAAAAACAGCTTGCCCTGATCGATGACTTGTTCCGGAAGAGCAAAGAAACAACCAAAGACAAAGTATACGCCAAAGGAGCCGTTATGCCGGCAAAATGGCTGAGAGAACACGGTGCTTATACCACAGCGGATTATAATGCGATCCTGAAAAGCTATGGCAAACCGATCCTTGCGGTCACGGGCAAAGCCGACATGCAGGCGGATTACCGCATGCTTGATGCATTGCAGGGCGTAAGTCATATCACCTGCTCTGCGCCCGAAGGACTCACGCATATTCTGCGCGTCGATCACGGCGACAACAGCATGCTGAAACTGAAAAAGACCTATCGGGAACTGATGAAAAAGCCGCTGGACAGCGATCTGAAAGCATCCATAAAAAACTGGCTGGATACTTCATTCTGATCGGATAAAATACATATCGGCATATAAAAAGCGCCGTGTATATCCGTCAAGGAACCACAAAAATGTGATGTTCCGGCGTATATACACGGCGTTTCATGATGCAAAAAATCTCTCCGGCGGCATGAATCCATGTATGCCGATAAAGAGAGCGCCGTTCCGTTTGACGCAGCATTCAAACGGAACGGCATTGGAAAAGAGAGGAATTTCACAATGATGTGAGATAAATGTTAGGGTCATTACTCCTTGACACCGCCGAGTGCAACACCCGCAATGATATATTTCGAAAGCAGGAAATAAATCACGAAGATCGGGAGCACTGTCAGCAGAAGTCCGAGATAAACTGCGCCGTATTCTGTCTTATACATATCACCGCTAAGCTGGGAAACCATCATCGGCATCGTCCATTTATTCTTATCGGTCAACAGGATCATCGGCATGAACAGGTTGTTCCACTGTGCGACGAATGTGAAGATTGCCTGTGTCGCCATGCCCGGCTTACACATCGGAAGCACGATCTGATTGAAGGTACGGAATTCACCGGCACCGTCAATACGGGCAGACTGGACAATATCCATCGGGAGCGCAGGAATCATGTATTGTCGCATGAAGAATACCGTTGCAGGCGCAGCGATCGAAGGCAGAATCAGAGCGAGGAAATTGTTGGTCATACCAATTTTATACATAAACTGGTAGAAACCGATCGAGGAAACCTGAGCCGGGATCATCAGCACGCACATGATGAGTGTGAAGAAACCTTTTTTCAGTTTCCAGTCATATGCAACGATGGAATACGCTGTCAGTGTGGAGAAATAAACAGACAGGAGCGTTGCAGAAACGGAGATAATTGCGGAGTTAAAGAAACCAACCAACGGATGGAAGGTCTTGGATGTCAGCACCTTCATGTTATTGGAAAGGTAATGCGAAGGGATAAACGAAATCGCGTGAGACTGAATCTGATTGGAGCTTCTGGTCGCATTGACGATCATGATGATAAACGGCATCAAGCTCAGCAGCGCCAACAGAATACAGACGATATACTGAAAAACGGTATATGCAATGGTAAGTTTCGTTTTGCCGGGAACGTTTTTGCTCATATCACAGACATCCCCTTTCTTCTTGCTTTCATATCCTTCTTCTTGAGCTTCTCGAGTGCGATGGCTTCTTTATCGCGCATGAGCCAGAAGAGAAGCGCCGAGCAAGCGGAGATGATGATGAACATAAAGATACTTGCCGCAGCCGCACGCGCAAACTGCTGTTTACCGGTAAATGCGAGGTCATAGATGAACACGCTGACCGTCTTGGTTGCGTTATCCGGGCCGCCCTTGTTAAACAGCTTCGGGATATCGAACATGTTCAAACCACCGATCAGGCTGGTAACGAGCGTATAGAGCAGAACAGTTTTCAGATTCGGAATGGTGATCCGGAAGAAGATCTGGACACCGTTTGCACCGTCAATATCAGCAGCCTCATAAATATCAGGGCTGATACCGAGCACACCGGAAATCAGAACGATCATGGTATTGCCGTACCAGATCCAGAACTGAATGAATGCAACAATCAATCTCGATGCAGATTTCTGATTCAGGAAATAGACAGATGCATCGCGCAGACCGGTCGAAACGAGGATATCGTTGATCGGGCCGGTCGGGTAACCGAACAGGGCATTAAAGAGAATTGCAATTGTAGCCGCCGTAATGATATTCGGCATATAGAACAGAACCTTGAACAAGCCCTGTCCTTTGATCGTGATGCGGCGGGCAGTAAACCACGCAGTCAGTACCATTGCAAGTGTGATCTGCGGGATAAAATTCATAATCCAAAGAGCAATCGTGTTCTTAAAAGAAGTGGCGAAATTATTATTCGTCAGAATACGTCTGAAATTATCAAACGGTTCTTCCAATAGCTTCACTTCATTTCCGACACCATGTGCATCGGTAAAGCTCAGAACAAAAGTATAGAGCGTAGGGTAAAGGGTAAAAATGAGAAAAATGATAATAAAAGGAAGTGCGAACAAATAGCCATACTTGGCATAAGACATTCCTTTGAGATGCTTTTGGCTGCCAGTCAAAGCAAATGCCTCCTTTCAGATGCCGCCATGGCGGGAGCAGAGCCGGAAAACCGGTCTGCTCCCTGCGGCAAATAATCAAATACAGAAATGAATTGAATTACTCAGCTTCGATGTCGAGGGTATCCAGAACGTTCTGCTTGAAATCTGCGAGTGCAGCGTCACGATCCTTTTCGCCTGCGGTGTACTGACGAACCTGGTCACGCCACAGAGAGTTGATGCTCTCATCGTACGGAGTGAGGTTCTTACCGTTTGCGAAGTTGTTTGCCGGAACGAAAACGTCAAACATGTTCTGACCGCCGAGGAAGTCAACTTCACCGTTCGACTTCTTCATAACAACGTTCGATGCAACAGCATCCTTTGTGCCGGGCGTGCCGTCCTCATTCGGAGCGAATGTGCCGTTTGCCCACATATACTGGAGACCGTCTTCATCAGTGTTCAGCGTGATCCACTCGATGATCTGACCGACAGCGTCCTTAACCTGGCTGTCCTTGGTACCGAGCACCCATGTGCCGCCCCAGAAGAAGCCGACAGGCGGTTCGCAAACTGCCCAGTCGCCGTATGTACCTTCGCCGACTGCCTTACCGCCGGAGTTACCAGCCATAACGTAGTTGATGAGCCATGCCGGGCCGAAGAAGCCGAAGATGCCCTTCTCGCCTTCGCCTGCCATATCAGCATACCAGGAGTCTGTCCAGTCCTGCGTATCATTGTGATAGTTGTTATCCTTGAGCTTCTTGGAGAGATCGAGGAACTCTTCACGCTTGGGGTCAATGTGGAGCTTGTCGTCAACGACCCAGCCTTCATCGGAGCTGTTTTCAACAGCGTGCCAGATGTCGCCGTCGCCGGAAACGATGCCGTAGCCCTTGCCCTTCAGCTTTTCAGCAGCCTCGAAGAACTTATCCCAGCCCGGTCCGATCTCAGCCTTGATTGTCTCAGGATCATCGGTGCCGAATACATCCTGTGCGATGGAACGACGATAGATGAAAGCACCGCCGGTTGCCTGATAGCCCAGACCGACAACCTTGCCGTCCGGATTGGTACCGATATCAACGGTGTACTGAGCGATCTCAGCATCCTTGATCTTCTGGTCAACATCAATGCCCAGATCCTCATAAGGTGCTGCATACTTGGAGCCTTCGCCCTGTGTATACTTCAGAACGAATGCAGCTTCTGCTGCGAACATATCAACGCTGCCGTCTGCCAGAGCCTGATCCAGAGCCGGCTGATAAAGACCGTCAGTGGTCGGGATCTGTGTATCGTTCATTTCATACTTTGCAGCGAAATCCGGATGGGTGTCAATGAACTTCTGAACCATCTTCGGAACTTCATCGGTAAATGCATACACATTGATCTTTGTTTTGCCGCTGTCAGATCCTCCTTCTTCTTCAGAAGAAGCCTCTTCGCCGCCGTCTTCCTCAGAAGAAACTTCTGCCTCAGAAGAAGCTTCGGAGCTGCCGGTATCAGCGGTACCTGCATCCGATGAAGAATCGCCGCCGCATGCCGAGAAGCTGAGCATAAGGCTCAGTGCTGCCATCAGGGACAATGCCTTTTTCATAGTAAAAATCCTCCTTAAAATTGCTGGTATACTTTCCTATTTTTCCGCATGGTCAGGACAGCGGAATTTGAACAGTCTTTTTACAGGCTGAACAAAACATTATTGACGATGGATTCGAGCATTTCCTGTCTGCCGCTGGTGAGGGAATCCATAACCTCGCCCTTTGCCAGTGCATATTCACTCAGGCTGCGCAGATCTGCTTTGCCTGCGATGATATCCGCACCGATACCGGTCTTCCAGGAAGCATAGCGATCCTCAACAAACTTGTCGAGTCTGCCGTCTTCCACGAGCTTGCGTGCTGCAAGGAAGCCAAGTGCAAATGCATCCATACCGGCGATATAAGAAAGGAAGATATCTTCCGGTGTGAAGCTGCCGCGGCGTGCTTTTGCGTCAAAGTTCAAACCGCCGTTGGTGAAGCCGCCTGCCTTAATGACTTCCAGCATGCAAAGCGTGGTGTCATAGACATTGGTCGGGAACTGGTCGGTATCCCAGCCCAGAAGCGGATCGCCCTGGTTTGCGTCGATCGAACCAAAGAAACCGTTTGTACGAGCAACATTCAGCTCATGCTGGAAGGTATGCTGTGCAAGGGTTGCATGGTTTGCTTCAATGTTCATCTTGAAGTCCTTATCAAGACCATACTTCCGCAGGAAGCCGAGCACCGTTGCAGTATCGAAATCATACTGATGCTTGGTCGGCTCCTTCGGCTTCGGCTCAATGTAGAAATCACCGGTAAATCCGATGCTTCTGCCGTAGTCAACAGCCATGTGCATGAGTCTTGCCATGTTGTCCAGCTCCAGACCCATATCGGTATTCAGCAAAGTCTCATAGCCTTCTCTGCCGCCCCAGAACACATATCCGGTACCGCCGAGTTTCACGGTTGCATCAATTGCCTTCTTGATCTGAGCTGCCGCATAAGCGAAAACATCAGCGGAAGGAGAAGTGCCTGCACCGTGCATATAGCGCGGATGATCGAAGCATTTTGCAGTACCCCACAGGAGCTTTTTGCCGGTTTCCTTCTGCTTCTTCTCCAGATAATCCACAACAGCATCCAGCTTTTCATTGGATTCTGCGAGGTTTGCATATTCCGGAGAGAGGTCGCGGTCATGGAAGCAGTAGTAGTCGATGGAGAGCTTCTCCATGATCTCGAAAGCAGCATCAACCTTTGCTTTTGCGCGTGCTTCCGGATCGGTTTCGCCCCAGGACTTATCTGCTGTGCCGACACCGAACATATCGGTACCGTCGCCGCCCATGGTGTGCCACCAGCTCAGTGCGAACTTGAGGTGTTCACGCATCGGCTTGCCGTCGATCACTTCATCGGGATTGTAGTACTTGAAAGCCAGCGGATTTGTGCTTAATTTGCCTTCATAAGGGATCTTGGGGATCGAGCTGAAAAACTCACTCATTTCAAATTTCCTCCGTTTATCTATGTTTTATTGATATTACAGCCGAATCTCTGCGGAAAGGCAGAGGGTCTCCTTGAGCTTCTGGCTCAGCGGATCAGGCTGACATGTACCTGCATAAAGCGTATAAACCGTTCCGCGCACCGCACGAACGCCCGCATCATCCACAGATTCGAACGCACAGTCCGGAATGACGTATGTCACTGTTTTCTGCTCACCGGCTTTCAGCGAAATCCGTTCGAAACCGCAAAGCACGGGATAAGGAACAGCGCATTGACTGTCATCCTTCAGGTAGAACTGCACGACCTCATCGGTATCAAATGCACCGGTATTCTGCACATCCACGCTGACAGTTTTGCCGTTCAGTGAGAGGTTGCTGCAAACCGTTTTCGAATAGCTGAGTCCGAATCCGAACGGATACAGGATATTGGCTCTCGTATAGCGGTAAGTCCGATCCTGCATTCGATAGTCCTCGAATGACGGGAGACGGGACGCATCCTCATAGAAAGTGACCGGAAGTCTGCCGGAAGGAGAAACCTTGCCAAAGAGAATATCAGCAAGTGCTTTTCCGCCGGACTGACCGGGATACCATGCATGGATCTCAGCATCGGCATCTGCTTCCGTATTGATCGCAGAACCGGCAGCCGTTACGATGATAACGGGCTTCCCCTTCTCCATCACCTTGGAAACGAGCAGACGCTGGGGTTCCGGAAGCCGGAGATCAATCTTATCGCCGGAAGCGAATTCATTTCCGGCATCGCCTTCCTCGCCCTCGATTCCTGCGTCAAGTCCGACGCAGAGAATGATGAGATCGGATTGTTCGGCGACTGTCTCAGCTTCTGCAAGGCGG
Source organism: Ruminococcus sp. (assembly GCA_003446315.1). GTDB lineage: Bacteria > Bacillota > Clostridia > Oscillospirales > Ruminococcaceae > Firm-04. Next base: position 8,238 of record DMBA01000121.1, read on the forward strand.
TCATTTGCTCTTGCGAGC